>JAOZQN010000896.1 GCA_029932195.1 Bacteroidales bacterium
TTTTGAATAATATTATGCCAAAAAAAACAACGATTTCAGGATTAAGAGACTAAGTATCTTATCAATTATTTTTGATTAATTAATTAATTAATTAATTTTCAGGTGTCCACCAATCGTAAATCGTAAATTTAAAATTGTCAATTTACTTATTAGTGATAAACTGATTTTGTTCTAGCCCATTCTAAGTCCTTTTTTAAATCAAGATAAAGCTGTTCAACCTTATCTCTTGCCCATTGAGTTTTTCTTAAAAACTTAAGACTAGACTTAATTGAAGGGTCTTTTTTAAAACAATTGATGTTAATTTTCATTGCTAATGTTTCCCAACCATACTGGTCCACTAACAACTCTAGTATAGTTATCAATTTCACCCCGTGCATCGGGTTGTTGAGTTGTTCTTTTTTGTGAACATTTTCTTTATCCATAAATAAAATGATTAATCCAGTTTAAATTGTTTACAACACCAGAATAATTGTGAGCCGTGTAGGTTGCAAAGTTAGTCGTTTTCTTGAAAATTCTAAATTTAAACTGCTTTTTTTTTAATTTATAGTTTTAATCTGGAATTATCAAAAAAAACGGGTAACTTCACAAACCACACGACTCACAATGATTAGTTCCTTATTCTTAATATTGTTGTATTTTTTGGCATAATATTATTCAAAACTTCAAAACTTCAAAACTTCAAAATTTTTCCAGCTTGTCTGGGTTGGGGTGATATAGCCAATTGAAAAATTATTGCTGAACGACTTCAAAATAAACACTATCGCAACTGAAAGCCGTAAAGATACCAAGACCGTTTGTTATATTTGTCAAAGGTTCGTTAAGGTTTCGAGAGTCTTGTTCCATACTTTCATATAAATCAGCATATTCTTTATTCACTTTAAACACTCTAATTAAATGAGTTCCGTATTGTTGAATTATAATCAAAGGCATTAGTCTGTATGAATTAACTTTAACCGGCTTTGAAATAAATTGAAAATTTGAAAATTTTTGACCGATAACCCCAAGCTCAATATTAATTGGATTTTGTTCAATATTTTCAACCAAAACATAAAAATAATCATCCCCACTTTCGTCCCAGTCTAATTCAATTTGAGGTAAGTTTTGAATAAATTCTCTCGGATTAGCTAATAATTCATCTTCGTCTATATAAATAGCTGTGTTTGATATTGTAATCCCTGTCGGAGGAGTTGGAACAGTCGTTTCTGCAGTGATTGTTTTGTTAAAATAATCAAATTCTATTTGATATTTTTCTCCTTTAATTATTTCTAAGTCGGTTCTTGTATATCTATAAAAGCCCGCACTGTCAGCAGGTTCAAGTTGATAACTATTTTCATTATGCGTAAGAGTTATTTCTGCATCTGAAATTACTTGAAAAACCGTATCTGCTCCGCCGTAGGGTAATAATGCCGTAAGATAAATATTATCTACATTTTCTCCAGCATACAGATATGCCTCTACCACTACTAAATCTACGGGTTCACTTTGTTGTAAAACATCTTTTTCGCATGAAAGAAAGAACATACACGAAATTAATAATAATAATATTGATATTTTTTTCATTTTCTATATTTTTAAAATTTCTATAATTTTTATAATTTAATTACTAAAGTTTCGGAGTTGTAAACACTTGAATATCAATGGATAAGTAGA
>JAOZQN010000346.1 GCA_029932195.1 Bacteroidales bacterium
AACATTATATACGTAATAATCAATTAATTATAAACTCCGAAACTTCAGTTAATAAAAAACGAAACAGGAAAAAATCTGAACAACCTGTTAAAATAAAAATGTAGGACGAGTTAGCCGAAAATCGTTAAGAGTAGGCAAAATTTTAAATTTTAATATTATGAATAAAAAAATGTTTTTAATTGGAGTTTTAATTTCTGTAATTGCTTTTGCAGGATGTAGTAAAATGGATCACATGGAGTTATCTACAACCTTAAAAAATGCAGCAAAAAAAGAAGGCAGTTTTACTGTAAACATCACAACACCAGGAGACGATTGGACAGCCAAAGCAAACCAAAGTTGGCTAACAATTAGTCCTACTTCAGGCAAGGGTGATGCAACATTAACTATTACTTATCAAGAAAACACAATTAGCAAAGGACGAATAGGTTCTATTGAATTAGTAGATAGTTATGGTATGATTAGCGGTATTGCTATTGTTCAACAAGGAGATTCTACACTTACAAATGCCTTCTTAGGAAAGTGGAAAACAACAAATGATGCTTATCTTAGTGAAATTACTTTCAATTCAGATATGTCTTATTCTGCTAAAACGTCCAACGACACGGAAGATGCAGATTATTATGGCTTTACAGAAGAGTTTTTTGTAATTCATAATGGGCATTGGCAAACAGAATACACTTATACTGTTAATGGAAACGAGTTAAAACTTACAGAAATAGAAACAGGAACAGAGGAGATATACTCAAAACAATAATATTTTATTTCTTAGATAAAACTCAATTTTGAGTTTTATCTAAGAAGTAATTTTAAATACACTAATCAAAAAATGAAATTAAAAGAACCAATATTATTAATAGCAATCATTTTTTTTATAACCACCTTGTTTGCTCAACAACGTGGTTTTAAACCTGTAAAAGTAGAAGGTACAGGCACATCAACACTTTACGAAGAGAGCCATGCACTTGTTATTGGCAATAGTAATTACACCGAAGGCTGGAATGATTTGCCTGGCGTAAAAACAGATGTGTATGAAGTTAAAACAGCATTAGAACAAAATGGTTTTAATGTTGTTTTGAAAGAAAATCTGACAAAAGAAGAGATGGATAAAGCATATTCCGATTTTATAAAAAAATATGGTGAAAATGCTAATAATCGTTTATTATTCTATTATGCAGGACATGGACACACAGTAACATCAAAATACGGCGACGAAATAGGTTATATCGTGCCAATAAATGCACCAAATCCAAATAAAGACGAAGCAGATTTTCAATCAAAATCAATGGAAATGGCACAAATAGAAATCTATGCCAAACGAATAGATAGCAAACACGCATTGTTTATGTTCGATGCCTGTTTTGCAGGTTCGTTATTTGCAATGCGAGATGCAGTGCCTGCAGTAATAAATTATAAAACAAAAGAACCTGTTCGGCAATTTATAACAAGTGGCTCGGCAGACGAAACTGTTCCCGACAAAAGTATTTTTAGAGAGCAATTTGTGATAGCACTTACAACAAACAACGCAGATGCTAATAATGACGGATATTTAACAGGAACAGAACTTGGCACATTTTTGCAGAACAAAGTAATAAATTATTCTTATGAAAATCAACACCCACAATATGGAAAAATCCGACATTCAGCATTAGACAAAGGAGATTTTGTTTTTGTTTTAAAGAAAAAATCAGCTCCACAACAAACTGAAACTGAAATTGAAGAAGAAGATATTGCACCAGTTGTATCGCACGGAAATTTGAAAATCACTAATTATTTGCAGGGTAGTTTATATATAGATGGAATTTATAAACAAACAGCAAATAAGAATAAAGTTATTACAATATCCGATTTAAACACAGGCACACATACTATAAAAATAATAACAGACAGCGAAACTTGGGAACAAAAAATAACAATAAACAAAGGTCAAACAGCACAATTAACTGCAAAAAATAATTCTGTTCCTCAAAAAAAAGAAGAGAATAAAAATACGTCAATTAAAAGTAAAGCAGGATTAATTATGATTACTACAAAAGGAGGTATATTTCAAATGGGAGATGACAGCCGTGAAGCCTATGTTGATGAAAGACCTGTTCACACAGTAACTGTTGGGGATTTTGCTATAAGTAAAACTGAAATAACAAATTTACAATATTGTAAATTTTTAAATGAAAAAGGTAATCAATCAGAAGGTTCAACAACTTGGCTTGATTTATTTGATACTGATTGTCAGATAATAAAAAATCGTGGAAAATTTCAGCCAAAAGCAGGAAAAGAAAATTATCCAGTGGTAGAAGTAACTTGGTATGGAGCAAAAGCATATTGTGAGTGGGCAGGAGGAAGATTACCAACCGAAGCAGAGTGGCAATTTGCATGCAAATCTCAAAACGATTATAAATATTCTGGTAGCTACACAATAGACGAAGTTGCTTGGTATAAAAAAAATTCAAATGGAGTTAATAAAGTAGCACAAAAAAAATCAAATTCTTTTGGTTTGTATGACATGAGTGGAAATGTGGGAGAATGGGTTCAAGATGAATGGCATGATAATTATAAAAATGCACCAACAGATGGTAGTGCATGGGAAAACGAAAATAAAGTCAGTCGTGTTTTTTGTGGAGGTAGTTTTAATAGCAACGCTCGTGATTGTCGTGTTTCTGCTCGTGTAGGCAAGCAATCAAATTACGGTTACGATGATATTGGATTTAGAATTGTTGTAAGTTTATAAAAATATTCTTTTTTATATAAAGAAAGTCAAAACTTCATTAAAAATGAAGTCTTGACTTTTTTATTTATCTAAAAAATATTTTCAAAATCCTCTTCAAAGCGTTTTACAAGATAATCGCAACTGTAGTTGAACATACGGAAATTATTATCTTCTTTTGTTGCTGTAAATTGATGTTTTTCAGAGTATTTTGGAAGTTTGCTTGCTGCTTCTAAAAATATATCGTCCAAAGTTTTAAGTTCGCATTTTGCAAATTGAGAAATTAAAGTAAGTAATTGCTCGTGATTTACTTGTTCTACTTTTGGAGTAAATACTGCTTCAAATGATTGCAGAACTCTTTGAGTATTGGTAAAACTACCGCCTGTTTCTGTTGGTAATGAGGCAGGTAGAATTAAATCTGCTTTCTTGGCAGTTTCTGTCAAGAAATAATCTTGAACCATAAGGAAATCAAAATTACCAATTTGGCATTTGTCTGCATCTATTGCACAACCTGCTGGGTCTTCGCCAAATACAAATATATTTTTGATTTTGCCAGCCATCCAGTTTTCACCAGTTTTTTCGTTGATACAATTATTGTCAAACAATCCATGTGAATTATTTTTCTCTTTTAATGAAATTAGTCCAGATGCCGTTTTTCCAAGTTTGCCAGTAATATTAGCAAGATTATAAAGCTCTGTGCTGCAATTAGATGAAATGTATTTTTCGGAATAAATTAGAACTGCATTTTGTTCGTTGTTATATTCATTTGCAAAATTTTCAATTGTTTTAGCATCAACTCCTGCTTTTTCTACATAAATAGTATAATCTTCTAAATTAGCTTTAAACGTTTCGTAGTCGGTAGTATTTCCATCAATAAACATCTGATTTTGAAGACCTTTATTTGCAATATAACTTACCACCGCTTTTGTAAACCAATAATATGATTTTACATCATAAACTTTATCTGCCTTGTAATCGTATCTGTTTTTGCCTTCTGAAATAAGTTCTACTTTTATGTTTTTCAGATGCTTGGCATTATTTACAAAATAGCTAACAAGGTTATCATCATAATTTAATTCAGCTCCAATAATATAAATTTTGCTTGCATCTTTTATTTGTTCAAAAGGAACATTTTTAAAAGAGTTATTGGCATAAGTCATTCCTCTTGCAATATAAGAAAAACTGCTAATGTTTTCTGTTCCAACGGTATCTGCAAGTTTTTTGGTAAGATATTGTTCTTCGTTTGTAAGTCTTGCACCTGCAAAAAATGCGTTTTCATTTGCTTCTACACCAGAAATTTTATTTTTGATAATTTCATAGGCTTTTTCAAAACTAATTTCCTCAAAACCACCGTCTTCAGATTTTAGTAATGGCGTAGTAATCCGACTGTTATCATTAAAATATTCGTATCCAAATTTTGCATGTCTGCCAATATTTCCATCTTTATTTACTCTTCCGTTTGCACCTTTAACTTGCATCACAAATCCTTCGTGATGATTTATTGTCATTTTTTCGCCATTAGAGCCAAAATTACTGATAGTTTCTACGGTTTCTAATTTTAAAGGTCCGGGTTTGAAATTGAAATTTTCGGTAATTGCACCAGTTGGGCAAGTAGAAATACAAAGTCCGCAAGTCTCACAGTTTGTGTTGGTTAGCGATTGTCCCATACTTGGAGCAACGTATGTTTCAAAACCACGCTCAACAAGTCCAAGTGCCGTAGTTCCAGCCACTTCGTCACAAATTCGGATACAACGAGAGCAAAGAATACATTTATTATTATCTATCTCAATAAATGGGTGAGAAAAATCAATATTATATTGATGAAAATCTCCTGAAAAATTGTCTTGGTCTGCTCCATATTCGGTGCAGTGTTGTTTGAGTTCGCAGTCAAAATACTCTACACAACCACATTCTACGCAACGTTGCACTTCGGCAACAGCCATATCTTCGGTATATCCAAGTTCTACTTCGTTAAAATTCATACGCATATCTGTTCCCATAACTGGCATTTCTTTTCTTGCCTGCGGAACAAATTTATTTAGCATATCTTCTTTTTTAAGTTTCTTAAAATTAGAACGTTTGCTTAAAAATTCAGGTGCTTTTGGTTTTAATTCTTCTCCCATTAAGTATTGATGACAACTCAACGAAGCTCTTCCTGCTTGTTCAATTGCCTCAATAATTGTGGCAGGTCCTGTAACGCCATCACCAGCGGCAAATACCGATGGAATACCTGTTTGTAAGGTAGTTGCGTCTGCGTCAATATCGCCCCAACGATTTAGTTCAAATTTTCCTTCGGTAGCAAATTTATTCATATCTTCAATAAAACCAGCCTCAGTTTTTTGACCAATTGCGGCAAGAATATAATCCACTTTTAACTCAAATTCAGAACCTTCAATTGGCACAGGTCTGCGTCTGCCAGAGGCATCTGGTTCACCGAGTTCCATTTTTAAAAGAGTCATGGATTTTACTTTTCCATTCTCATCTGATTTTACCTCCGTAGGATTTGTTAAAAGCATATATTCAACACCTTCCAACTTAGATTCATGAATTTCTATTGGATTTGCTGGCATTTCTTTTTCTGTTCGTCGGTAAACGATGTAATTTTTTTCGGCATTGCAACGTGCAGCCGTTCTACAACAGTCCATTGCAGTGTTTCCACCACCTACTGTTACTACTGTTTTGCCCGAAAAATCATATTTCTGACCAGTTTGCTCCATATTTCTAAGGAAATCAATACCAGAAAAAACGCCGTCGGCTTCTTCACCTTTTGTTCTCATCAAAGTTCCTGTTTGTGAGCCAATTGTGAGAATAGTTGCGTCATAATTTTTCTGAATTTCCTCATAACTTACGTTTCCGCCAAGTTTTTTATTTAAGAAAATATTTGTTCCAAGTTCTGTAATTGTAGATATTTCTTTGTCTAACAAGTCGTTAGGTAAGCGATATTCGGGAATTCCGTAGCGTAACCAACCACCTGCATGATTATTAGCTTCAAATATATCTACTTGATGTCCTTTTTGTTGCAAGAAATATGCGGCAGAAAGTCCGCCTGGTCCTGCTCCAATTACTGCTATTTTTTTGCCAGTTGTTGGGGCAATCTCTGGGATATAATGAGTTTCGGCAGCGAGGTCAATATCCGATGCAAATCGTTTGAGATAATCAATTCCAACAGGCAGTTCATCTTCTGTAAGATTCCGATTACAAGCAACTTCGCAAGGTCTCACGCATACACGACCGCAAATTGCTGGCAGTGGATTTACTTCTTTTATCAATTTTACGGCTTCGCTATACATTCCTTTTTCTATCAAGGCTATATATCCTTGAATATCAACACCTGCAGGGCAGGCGGCTTTGCATGTTGAAGAGCAATCTGCATAATGGTCGCTCACTAGCAGTTCCAACGCCGATTTTCTTGATTTACGAACTTTTTGGCTATTAGTCTCAACTTTCATGCCGTCCAATACTTTGGTGGAACATGCTGGTTGTAAACCTCTTGCACCTTCAATTTCTACTACACACACGTAGCACGACGAATATGGTTCGAGTCGTGGGTCGTGGCAAAGTGTAGGAACTTTTACTCCATTTCTCTCGGCAACATTTAATACAAAGTCGTCTTTATTTGCTTTGCATTCTTTCCCGTTTATTGTTAATTTTATTTCTGACATATTTATATATTTATGTTTTTTGGATTTTAAAAGTTTTTATTTTTAATATAATTTTTTATAAAGTTCATCATTTCAAAAATAGCTTTTTCTGGTTTATCTGAAATATAACTTGACTCAACATTTGTTTCGGTTTTATTGTGAAAATGTTTTGGAAACGTTTTAATATGTTTCCATTTGATATGAGGAGCATTGTCGTGGCGAAAAATAGAACTATCAATTTGTTTTCTTTCCCAATGATAACTGTATCTTTTTTCTAATTTTAACGAAAACCAAACATCTAAAAAACTATTATCTATCAAAAAAACTCTTAATTCATTTATGTAAGTTTTTTCTATTTTTACAACAATTTCAGCAAATTCGGATTCTATAATATTCAATAACTGAAGTTTCGGAGTTTGTAAATTCTTTATTTAAAGCTCATTATTAATG
>JAOZQN010000347.1 GCA_029932195.1 Bacteroidales bacterium
AACCCCTGTTACCAGGATGAAAACCTGGCGTCCTAACCCCTAGACGAACGGACCAAAATAAATTTGTGCTTCTAATTTGAGCTTAAATTAGCCCTCAAAAGCGAATGCAAAAGTAAAAAACTTGTTTTTACAAACAAATAAAAATGAAACTTTTTTTTAGTTTTTTTATATAAAAAAATTATCTTATTGATAATTAGTTCTTTTAGTGATTTTTTTTTTCAAAAACACAAAATTATAAATTGATTTAATGAGTGAGTCCGCTCCGATAAGTGTATTTTTATCAAAATCAAGGCGGATACAAATTTTAAAAACGGAGTTTACGCTCTGTAAATGAGTATTTTAAAATTTGTATCCAACGCCGAGTTTGGCAAAAATACACTTGTCGGAGTGGACTCATGAGTTCAATCTAAAAAACAATAAAACTGAGTCCACTCCGAGAAATGTATTTTTGCCAAAATCAAGGCGGATACAAATTTCATAAATACAATGAGCATGTCTCATTGCACTTATTGTAAATCAGTATTTTTAAATTTGTATCCGCCTTGATTTTGGCAAAAATACATTTCTCGGAGTGGACTCAATGTTAAAAGTCTATAAAGTTAAATATCTCATAATTAGAGACCTTAAAAGAAACAGCAACTCTGTTAAAGTTTTAATTTCAAGTGTTTTAACTTTATAAATTTATAAATTTTACCATTTTTAAACTAAACTCTTTAATAATAAAACTAATATTTTATAATTTTATAATAATTTTTAATACTTTTGTCAAATATTATTTACAAAAACAGGAGAAATAAAACTGTAATATATTGAATTACTATTTTTTATTATGGCAAAAAAAACTAAAACAAAAAAAACTAAAGCTACCACTAAAACTAAAAAAAATAATGATAAAACTGAACAAAAAAATTCTAAACCTTTAAACATTAGAATAAAAGAAATTGTTAATAACGAAAAATATAGATTTCTTTTTGGACTTATTGTTTTATTTTTTGCTGCTTATTCGGCAATCTCATTTATCTCATTTCTATTTACTTGGCAAATAGACCAGAGTAAATTTGACCTCAGTTTTTTTGAATATTTTAGTTCAGATGTAAAAGTTGAAAACTGGATGGGTAAACTCGGTGCAATTATTTCTAAAACATTTATTTATAAATGGTTTGGACTTTCTGCAATGGGAATTATTTACATTCTCAGCCTATTTGGTCTTAGATTTATAAAAATTAAAGTTAAAAGCTATAAAAAATCAATAACATACACAATTATTGGAATAATTTGGCTCTCTATTACACTATCTTTCCTTTTTGGTGATGCCCTATTTTATCTTGGAGGTGCTTTTGGATACCTTTTTACTCAGTGGCTTACAGGTATTATGGGAAAGTTTGGAACAGGATTTTTTATTCTTATTTCGGCTCTAACTTTTATCTATCTAACAGTAGAAAATTCATTTGAGTGGTCTAAAGATTTCTTTAAAAATATTATTTCTACCAAAAATATAAAAACTGCTTTTTCCGAAACAACTCAAAAGATAAAAAATAATATTAAAAAAGATAACGAATTTAAGTTTGAAAAACTAAACGACGACGATGATTACAAAAATAATGAAAAAGATGAGAAGTTAAATGAAGATGATAAACCAGAACGGCAATTAGTTTTTGATTTAGATACAAATCAGCCATTAAGAACGGTAAATAAAAATAATTTTATTTTAGATGGGAAAAACAAAAAAGAAGAAGACTTGGGCTTTGAAATAAATAATACTAATGATGTTGCAGAAGAAAATGTAGAAATAAATGTAAATAAAGAATCAGAAAGTCTTGATGATAAGTTAAATAATAGACACTCTCTTGAAGTTCAAAAAAATGAGGATATTCTTTCGGAACAAATGGAGCAAATGGAGGATTTTGATCCAACCCTTGAACTCTCTACTTTTAAACTACCACCAATCGACCTCCTTGAAGACCATAAAGCAAATAATGCAGAGGTTACTAATGAAGAGCTTTTGGCAAATAAAAATAAAATTGTAGAAACTCTCGCAAATTATAAAATTCAGATAACAAAAATAAAGGCAACAATTGGACCTACAATAACACTCTACGAGATAATTCCTGCACCAGGAGTGCGAATTTCTAAAATACGAAATCTTGAAGATGATATTGCTTTAAGTCTTGCTGCTCTGGGAATTAGAATTATTGCTCCAATGCCAGGGCGTGGAACAATCGGGATTGAAGTTCCTAATCAAAATCCTGCAATTGTTTCTATGAAATCGGTAATATCTTCGGCTAATTTTCAGAATACAAAATTTGATTTGCCCGTTGTTATCGGAAAAAATATTTCTAACGAATCCTACGTTTTTGACCTCACAAAAATGCCTCACCTTCTTGTTGCTGGTGCGACAGGACAAGGAAAATCGGTAGGTTTAAATGCAATTCTTACTTCACTTTTATACAAAAAACACCCTTCACAACTTAAATTTGTATTAATAGACCCTAAAAAAGTAGAACTAACTCTTTACGAGAGAATTGAAAAACATTATCTTGCAAAATTGCCAGACAGCGAAGAAGCTATTATAACTGAAAATCAGAAAGTTGTATTAACTCTCAACTCTCTAAATGTGGAAATGGATAACCGGTATAGAATGCTAAAAAAAGCAAAAGTTAGAAACATAAAAGAATATAATGCCAAATTTATTGCAAGAAAATTAAATCCAGAAAAAGGACACGGTTATCTACCTTACATTGTGCTTGTTATAGACGAATTTGCCGACCTAATTATGACAGCAGGAAAGGAAGTTGAACTTCCTATTGCAAGGATTGCTCAGCTCGCCAGAGCAATTGGTATTCACCTAATTGTAGCTACTCAGCGACCTTCTACAAATATTATTACAGGAGTTATAAAAGCAAATTTCCCTGCAAGAATTGCCTTCAAAGTTGCTTCAATGATTGACTCTCGCACAATTTTGGATAGTCCAGGAGCAAATCATCTAATTGGACGTGGAGATATGCTTATTTCGCATGGCAGCGACCTCGTTCGTGTGCAATGTGCTTTTGTAGATACTCCTGAATTAGAACAAATTACAGAATTTATTGGGGAACAAAGAGGTTATTCCAGTGCCTTTGATTTACCCGAACCAGAACTTGAAATGGAAGACGGTGGTCCAGGAGCTGTAGATTTAGCCAAAAGAGACAAATTATTTGAAGATGCTGCAAGAATTATTGTAATGAATCAGCAAGGTTCCACTTCTATGATACAGAGGAAATTAGCAATTGGCTACAACCGTGCTGGACGAATCATGGATCAGTTAGAAGCAACTGGAATTGTTGGTGGTTCGCAAGGTAGCAAAGCAAGGGAAGTTTTTTATCAAGATGAATTATCTTTGGAACAACTATTTAAATCATTAGACGAAATACATGGATAATCAGTTTTTTGTCTTCAGTTACAACGCACCTTAACAAAAATTGAGTCCACTCCGAGAAGTGTATTTTTACCAAAATCAAGGCGGATATGAATTTTAGAACCGGAGTTTACTTGTTGTAAATGAGTACTTTAAAATTGTATCCAACGCCGAGTTTGGCAAAAAGATGCTTTTCGGAGTGGACTCAATTTTAAAATAACAAAACATTGTATCTAAGAACCAAAAACTGTGGATTGAAAGCTTAAAACTTGAGAAAAAAGACATTTAGTAAAAAAAAATTTACAAAATCTGGCTACCCACGTAAGGTTGAACAGCTTTGGTTATCAAGGCAACACGTTTCCAAGTGGCTACGCCACGTTGGAAAGTGTTGAATAAAAAAATAGTCTAATTTTACGTGGGTAGCCCAAAATCTCAATGTTTATTCAAAAAAAATAGAAACACATATTACAATGTGTAAAACACGCTTTACTTTTGTGTTAATTTTGAATATATTAAAAATAAAATAGTTTGTTTTTAATTTTTTTATTTATTACCTTTGTAGGGTTAATAACCGCTTCAGCTGTGTATCAAATAATATGCCAAAAGCTCACCTAATTCCTAAAATTATGAAAACAAAAGAAGATTTTATTCAAAAAATAGATAAATATACCGAAAAAGGATATTTATATAATCAAGAATGGGAAGAAATCAGTGAACAGGCAACCGATGTGAATAGAACTTTGATTAATGGACACAAAGTTAATTTAGATAAAATTATTAGAAATAAATTTAAAATAAGAGACCGTGATAGTGAGGATATTAACAAATTGATGAGAAACGAGGGCTTTGTTAGAAAAGATAGTTTTTTTGATGATGATGGGATTGGTGAAAACACAAAAAATCACAAAAGACTAATGAATGGAAACCTTTTTGTGATAGATAATGAGATTATTTTTGAAAATGAACTTGAAATACACAAAACAGCAACCTATTTTAACAAAAAAAGCACTTTAAATAATAAAAAAGTTCTCATAAAGGTTCTAAAACAAGAACATACCAAAGATAGAGATAAAATTTTATCTTTTTACGAAAGCTACGAAAAAGTTAAAAATATAGACCACCCAAATGTTATTAGCGGTGTTGATAAATGGATAGATAATACAGGTTTATTTTACGCAATAGAATATATTGAAGGTGTAACACTCTCACATCTTCTTAAAAATGATAAGTTAAATGAAATAGATGAGATAAATCATATTACTCATGGAATACTGAAAGGTTTGGAATACCTTCATAAAAATGATATTTTTTTGGGAAACTTAAATCCTGATAATATTGTTATTAATGAAAAAGGACAGGTTATTATAACAGACATGAACTTGCATGGATACGAAGGTGAAATAAAAAAAGCTATTGACTATGTTTCTGACAATAACTTTATTGCACCAGAACAATTAAAAGAAGGAACAACCGCACAATCTGATATTTATTCTTTTGGGAAAATAGTTTCACTATTAACCACAGAGCAAACTGAAGATATTTTTAAGATAAAAAACTCTTTTGCTCCCGAACTATTTGAAATAGCCCTAAAATCGACAAAACATAAAGCAAGCGAAAGATACGCAAGTGCTACAGAAATATTAAAAGGTAGAAAAAATCTTAGTTTTAAGAAAATAACAACTGAAATAGGAAAAAACATTAATTATATCTACATTGCTCTCAGCGGATTGTTATTATTAGCACTTTCCAATAAGATTATTGCAATTCTTGGGACTAACTATGTAGTTAGTAAGCAAATAATAACTATTCTCGGAATTTTTGCATTAATATTTTCTTTAATGATTATAACTTTTAATATAGTATTAAAAGATGATAACGACCTGCCATAATCGTATCATGAGTTATATGTTATATTAAAGTATTATAAAACAACTCAAAAAACATGTAAATTTAAAAACTTAATAAACCCTAAACTAAGAAGTTAAAAAGTTATAAGTATAAAGTTAAAAGTTAGTTCCACTTTTTGAAAATATTTAAGTATTGTCAGCATACTTAAATTATTGTAAGCCAATATCTAAAAGCCAATATCCCCTGATACGTTACACACTCAAATGATTATATAAAAAAAACACTTTAAAAATAAAATGAACTTTTAACTTGATAACTTTTAACTCCTTTACCCTAAACTAATTTTTATGAAAAAAAAGCACATTATTATACTATCTGCATTTCTTGTGGCGATAGTAATTGCATTGCTTGGAGGGAAAACTGTGGTTCACTCCAAACAAATGCTTGTTAAAGACAGCTTGATAGATGTTAGAGATATAACAATCACTGAATTAGATTCCGAATTAACAGTTATAGAAGATGAGATTGGATACCTTAAAACAGAGTATTCTGAGTTAGAATCTACCAGCTTTGGTATGAAATCCAAACTTGTGATGATGGAGAGGAACTTAGAGTCGGCTAAAAAGGAGTTAAAAAATTCTAAAGGAGAAAAACAACAAGCATTGGTAAAAGTGCAACGTTTACAAAATCAGATTTTAGAATATACAGGCTCAGATGCTTACCTTCAAGAAGTTATAAAAAAGAAAAACGAAACAATAGAGCGTCTAAAAAAAGAAAAACAAAATTTAGAAATAGCTCTAAACAACGAAAAAAAGAAAAACCAAACTCTTATAGCAGACGTTAGAAGACTAGAAAAGAAAATTGGAGTTAAAAAAGACAGCTTAATTTTATTAGCCTCAGAGCTTAATGAATTTTACCAAGACCCAAATTATACAAGTAAGCTTAATCAAATTGCTCAATTGGAGAAAGATAAAAAAAATCTAAATAATAATATAGATAACTTAGAGGGAAATATTAATGATATTAAAGAGAGCATTCCTCCAGTATTTAATACTAACGCATATTATTACGCTGTGATAAAAAAACAAATTCCTGGAAAAATAATGCGAGTAAAAGATACTATAAAATTTTACCTCGACCAAAAAGATGATTATGCCAAAAATTTAACTGATATTTATTTTTCGTTTGAAATAAACAGTGAAATCTTTTTTCAAGAAACAGAAAGTAGAGATATTATTTTTAGTATGAATGGAGGAAGTTTAACTACTCCAATAAAAAAAACAGAAACTTTTACAACATCAAGATTATTTTTAAACTCTGTTTTATTTCCGCAAGTAGAATTAGCTCCTGGCGACTATACAATATCTGTTACATTTGCCGACACAGGAGAAAAAGCAATAGATGACTATACTTTTAAATTATTATAAACTTGAATACAGGCTCACATTGAAAAGTTGAGGAGGATAATGTTAAAATATTTATGCTTTACTGCCAAATATTGTGATATTTGTATATAAAAACTTGACTTTT
>JAOZQN010000897.1 GCA_029932195.1 Bacteroidales bacterium
ACTTATAATGAGCTTTAAATAAATAATTTACAAACTCCGAAACTTCAGTAATTAATTACTATATTTTCACTAATTATTTCTTCTTGTTTTTTTATTTTCTCTTTTTTAATATCCGTCTTTTTTACTTTATTTGTAAAAGCTTTTTGGGTTGTAGCATCAATTTGTGCATACAAACTGCCCATACCTATAAAGAAAGTAGATAATATTATTATTAATACTTTTGTTAGGAATGTTTTTTTGTTTTTCATAATTTAATAAAATTTAAAAATTGATAATTAATTTTGGTGGGGTAGGGCTATTTAAGAAGTTAAAGATAGTTGCATGAAAAATACATCTTTTTTACTTAAAAAATGTTAATTTAATCTACGTAAAAAAAATAAAAAAGTTTCAGATAAAAAAATATTTTTTGATAAATTGCAAAAAATAAATAAATATAAACCATAATCTGCTTATTTTAAAGTCATTATTATTTTGCTTAAAAAAATATTTTTCACATATAACAATCTAAATATAAAAATAAAAGCACAATATTTATACCAAGACAGTTAAAAAATAAAAAAAGTTGCACAATTTCTTATTTTGTATTACAAAACATCTTTTTTTAATTTATGTATAATGTTTCCGTTTGATGTAGTAACAGAAATTAGATATATAGAGGAAGGCAGTTTTGAAACATCTATTTTTAATGATTGAGATTAAATTATTCTCAAAATAGAGAAAATAAAAAACCTCCTAAACTTTAGGAGGTTTTTTTTTAATGATACAATGGTTCAATTATTAATTGTATCATTATTTATTCTATAATAATACTTTCGTTTACAATATTTCCGTCTTTTAACTTAATATTAAATAGGTAAACTCCTGACGAACAATCTGTTAAATCAATAGTTTCGTTTTGCGAATTAACTGATTTTTGGATTATTTTACGTCCAAGCACATCTGTTATAGTTAGTTCGTAGCTTTGGTCTGTACTAATAACAACTTTGCCACTTGTCGGATTTGGATAAATATCTAATATATTTGATGTTGCTCCAGCTTTACTTGTTCCAAAAACTTGCAAGCCAAAATTATCACTTACAGATGCTCCCATTAAGTCGGTTGCAGTTACTGTTATGTTATAGTTGTCAATATCTTGATTAGATGGTGTTCCTGTAAAAGTAGCAGTTTCTGAATTAAAGAATAACCAACTTGGCATATTTTCCGCCGTTATTGTAAGAATATCATCTACATCAATATCTACAAAAGTATTTTCTGGTAATTGATATACAAAGTTATAAGTTGTCTCAGCTGTTTGGTCTAAGGTATTAATATTCAATATTGGAGTATCATTTGTGTTTACAACTTCAATTTCAAATATTTGTGATACGCTTGCACCAAAAATATCTGTTGCAATAATTTCTACCTCGTAATTTCCAACATTATTGTTACATGGAGTTCCTGTGAGGATATTATTTACATTGTCAAAACTTAGCCAAGAGTTTGCTCCCGAAATATTTGCAGAGTAAATTAATTGATGTCCGTCTGCATCATAAAATAAATTATCAGAAATATTATAATCAAAAATATCATCTTCTAATGTAGTTTGATTATTTGGCTACCCACTTAAAGTTGGACAGCAATTAATTATAAATTGTTAAAAATAT
>JAOZQN010000348.1 GCA_029932195.1 Bacteroidales bacterium
GAACTTTTTCTGACAGACTGAACACCCCACCTGACAGGGTTAAAAATACCATATTGATTGTTAGATGTTAAACTAAATCGTTATACCATTAAATAATTATATTGTTACTTATTGTAGAGATGTTAAATGTCCAGTTATTGTTTTAGACCCTGTTGCAATGCAACTTAAGCTAATCTGATATGGCTAATTTTTGAGGTCAGAATATTAAGTAAAAATTAAGTAAAGATTAAATAATAACTTCGGTTTTTAACTTCAGACCTCTAAAATAAGTAATCAAGATTAAAGCAAAATGCCTGGTTATCAAATAATTAACAATTTTAAAGTAAAACTGGACATTACATTTTAACTCCTTTAGAATCGCTTAAATAAAATTTTTTTACAACAAAATAGAAATAATCCATATATAAAGCATAAACATACAATTTTCAAAAAAAATGAAGATTAAAATTTAGAAAAAGTCAAATTTCATGTATTTTACAAAAACAAAGAGCGTATATCTTTAAAAATAAGACAGTTACAGTGATGTCCATTTTTTTAGCACTGATTTTAGAGGTCTGAACTTGTTCTTTTATTCATTTTCTTCACTTTTAAAAGGTCACAAATAGCCCGCTATTATTGAATTTTAAAAGCTCTAAAATAAATAAAATAACTACGTCAAAAATCCGAATTTATTTTTTAAACTTTACTAAGTTAAATAATTTATTCAAAGTGTGACTTTAAGTCGCACTTTGAATAAACGAATTTAATCGCATTGCATTTTATATTTCCACTGAGTATTGTCGCTACCAATCACTTTTACAGTGATATAGTTTTTGCTACAACGTAAGTTTGCTGTTCCGCCTTTACTAACTGGTGTGCGAGTATCGTAGATTACTTTTTTCTTACTACCTGTTCCACAGTAAACTATGAGCCTATCTGGCACAGAATACATGTCCCAAGTTATAGCAAATTTTTTGGCACTACCTACACTATGAACTTTTATGGTAACACCTTCCCCACCCGACTCTACTGGTGCATCACATGGCACAACATTTGGCGGTGGTGGGTCGTCGTTTGGTGGTGGTGGCGGCGGCGGTGGCGGTGGCGGATTATTTTTTGTAAGTGGAATATCTCGCTTGCTGGCATTTCCGCTCATTAAATCGCTAAATTTACGGCTACGAATAGTAGAACTATTAGTTCTATATCCAGATTTTGAAGCTGTTATAGAAATTTTGTCAGTTGCTCTTACTCCCGAAACCATAAAATATCCACTTCCATTACTAAACTCTGGAGTAGGACGTTTTTTTCCATTTATTGTAATAATATTTTTCACACCAGAAAGCCCGTTTCTTCCGTCAGTATCACGGAATTGAACATCGCTAAGAGTTGGTCGTAGATATAAAGTTCGTCCTTCTTCATCAAGTTTGATAAAATCATCAACTTTGGCAGTTTTACTTGTGTCGTTGTAGAACGCTTTTTCTGCGTGAATTGTAACCGTTTCTGTAATTTTCACTTCATCAAAAGAGCCTTCTCCAACGGCAGTTCCTCTTCCGTTTATGTTTGTTTTAACTGTCTGAACAACCGTTCCATCAATAATAAGTTCGGCAGTTGCATTTGCAATAGGCTGTTTAGTAACAAGATCTTTTACCAGAAATTTTATCATTTTTTTGATTGGCATGAGCCTCAAAGTTCTTGCAGAGTCAATATTTCCATAAAAATATCTGGCATCTGATTTAATTATAGAATCTCGGTCGTATCCGTAGGCAGTTGCGTAAACACTTGCATCACCACAATATGGGAAATCTTCGAGAACAACCATTCCAGACGGATCAGTTTTTACGTTCCATTTTTTACCGTTTCCACTTTCTGCAGTAACATCGGCATCTACAATTGGCTGACCATCATCAATATCAATAACTTGGAATTGATAATCGTAGGTTCTATATGGAAGTTCCAGAATCTCTTCTCGCTTATTTTTTAATTTGTGAAATTTAGGACGAATACTGTCTCCCATAAAGCAATCGTTTGTAGCAGTTACGGTTGTAAGCTCACCTCCGTGAAAAAGTTTTGAGTAAACAGTGTATTTTACTGCTTCAAAAATAACAATACCATCATCGCCTGTAACTCCCTTTAAATGAAGTGTATCATGTGTTAAAAAACTGCTTGTTTTAAAGTTATACAATTGTTTATCTACATAAGTAAATTGCACGTTTGTATTTGCAAGCGTAGTTTGATTTATTGCATCAACTGTTTTAAAATGCACATCTTTTTTCATTGTAATTAATAAAAGAAGTGGCAATAACAACAATAAAAATAACAGTAACCACCAATAATTACGCTTTTTCATTTTTATTACATACTCAGATTGCTGAGTTTCGTAGGTGAAATTTTCTTTGGTTTTCATATTTTTTATTTTTTATTTCTGACAAAATTAGCAAGATGACTAATATCTTTTTCTTGCTCTAAAAACAATGCAAATTTTTTCATAGCAACTTTTACTTCATCTTTAGAATAATCTCCAATTTTATTTTGATGCCAAGACCAAAATTTACTATTATACATTGATTTTGTTATTTGCTTTATTTCTGTTATTCCAAAATTAAATGGTGCAAAATCAATAAAATAGCTAACAATTACTGTATGTTTATAAGCTGTTCGTTTTGAATATTTTTGAACTAAAAATTTTCCAAAATCATTATTTAATTGTTCAAGATAGTCTGTAAATTCCATATTTTCATTTTTTATTAAAAACAAAAGTAATAATTAAAATTTTCAATTTTCAATTTTCATCTTTTTTTATTCAAAATAATTAAATTCATTCACCAGTAAATTATAAATTTCGTCTTTAACTTTGTTTGTTAGTTCCGAAATTTCGTCAAATATATCTAAAATATCTGCAAGGTTTTCGTTCTCTGCATATTTTTTTATCTGAATTAATCCAGAATGTGGAGTTAGAAAATCTGTATAATTAAAATATTTAAAATATGGTTCATCTTGTAAACCAATATCATATAAAAATTGTGATTTGCAATATTCAAAATTCCAAGTTTTATATAATTCCTTAATTTTATTTACCAGTTCGTAGGCAATTCCATGTTCGTCTGTAATTTTATCGTCGAGGTTTGTGTGCCAAAAAGCCTCTCTATTTGAGGGACATAGAGGATTATCTACAAAAATTTCGGGAGTATTTTCTACAGGATTATTTGCCTCAAATTTTGTAACCACACATCTATTTTCCGAAAGAGCAAAAGCAAAACAAAGTGCATAATAATATGCTGATAATCTTGGTTTTATCTGTGGTTGCCAAATATCATATTGGTTTGCCCAAAGTGGATATTTTCCATTCATGGCTTTTGATATTGCAAACCATGAAAAAGTTGCTCTTGCACTCGAAAAATTGTAGGCACAATATGCGTATTTATCTTGAGCACTTGATTGTATTTTTGAAAAATTAATTCCAATAAAAGTTGGTAACAATTGCAGCCAAACTCGGTCTGGCTTGTTAGTCATGCGATTACAAGTGTCTTGATTTATTCGGCAAGGAGTATTATTGTCCATAAATCCGACAAAATTTCCTTCGGATGAACCACATTTTCTTCGCAACTCAAAATGTCTTTTTTTATCTTTTAATGGAAAACCGCTTATTAATTTATTATAATCTTTTTCTTTTTTTGCTGTGCTAAAATCGTATCTTGGCTGACGTATTTTTTTATCTCGTCTTTTTAATTTTGGTAAAAGTTCTCTGATGTCTCCTCTGCTATTGTCCAATTTTATTGGCTTTGTTTCCAAAAAATCATCAAAATTTGAATTAAATTGTGCGTCAGTTAAAATATCCCAATCTATTCTTAGTTCGTGTTCTTTTAATTTTGTAAAATCATAAATTTTTATATTATTTTCTCTCTTCTCATCAAAATTATATTTCCAAATAGTGAAGGCAAGAGGCCATTTTCCTTTGAGTTTAAAAAATTCGTTGCTCGTTACTACAAAACCGTTTTGATATTCAAAATGTTTGTCCCAAATTTTGCGGAAATCGGAAAAAGTAGGACGTGGAATCAACCAAGAAGTTGGTGTAAAAATTAAAACAATACCTTTACTTGAAGAATTATTTGATGTTTTTTTATCAATAATTTCAGAAATATTTAAAATTTGTCCAAGAAAAGCTAAATATCGTTCCCGACCTGCATCTTTTCCTGTTATTTCTAAAATGTTTTTATCAATACCATAATTTGCCTCCGCTTTCTTTGATTTTTCTACTCTTTGGTCGGTATTTTTATATGGCGGATTTAATAAAAATGCAATCGGTTTATCTAATTTTAGATTTTTATGATTAAATTCTTCTTCAATTTCTTTGATATAATCAGAGGCAGAAATATCAATAAAATTAAGCCCTTCATTTTTGTTTGTTCGTGGAATTATAGTAAAACCAGATTCCAAATGATACGGGTCTATTCGCATTCTACGCTCAATAGTTTTCAATAAATCTGGCTGAAGTTCGGATATTATTTTGTGTTTTAGCTCGCCTTTCCAGCTGGCAATCAGGTTTCCTGAGCCTCCTGCGGGGTCAAAAACAATGTGATTTTGTCCTATTTTTTCTGTTAAATTTTTGCTTGCAAAACGCATTGCAAATTTGCTCAAATTATCGTTTGTAAAAAATATGCCGTGCTGTTTTACATATTCAGGGTCAATTATTGCGATGACTTCATCAAATCTACCAAAATAATAATCAGCAGTTAATCCAGAACCCTCATTGGTGAAAATATAATGAGTTTCAATATACTTTTTTATATGTTCAAATTTTTTGAAATTTACATAAATTGGCTCACTAAACTTTTTGCCTTTGAAACCAATTACCTGAAAATAAGGTTTATATTCATTGGTGGCAACAGTGCTGGTAATATCCCAATAGGCAACTATGGAATAAAAACAATGAACTGCGTCCATCGGCAATTCAAAAAACTGCTTAAAGTATTCTATTGATTGTATAAAATTATGAGTATTTATTTGAATACGGTCGGAATTTATATTTTTGAGAATATTAAAAATTTCGTGAATTTCGTATTCTATACTTCTTGCTCCTTTGTCTTTTTCGGTAAAAAAATTGAGGTCTAAACTCTTAGGGTCAAGCCAATAAACGGCAGAGTTCTGAATTTCAGATTTATCTTTATTTGAAGTTTCTTTTGCGTTTAACTTTCCTATTTTATTGGGAGCAATATTTGCTTTTGACTTATGTGCCTTAATTACAGCAAATTCGGGAATTTGATTTACCTTCCAAATTCCTACAAATTTATGTGCAATAACAATTACGGTAGAATATGCAAGCCCAAACTTTTTGTGATAATGAAGTGCTTGATAAAAACCTGTAAGCCAGTCATTAAAATTAGTTTTTGCTTCAATAATTAAAGTTCCTTCTACATAAACATCTGCATTGCCTGCGTCAGATTCTATCTTAAATTTATCTTTATAAAGCTTCTTAAAAAGCGGATACAACAGAGGACGTTTTGCGTCTTCGTTGCGGTCGCTTTTTATATATTCTTTAAATTGCTTTAATTCAGAGTGGTATGTTGGCATTTTTTTAATAAGTTTTTAATTATTACTTTTTAATAAAAGACTCTTATTTTATTCTTTTTCATAATCATATTTTCTTTTACGACTTCCTTTATATTCAATTAAATTGAGAATTATATCTCTAAGAATATGGTCTAATTTCCAATAATTTTTAATTTTTTCAGTATCATTTAGACCTATTACTCCCTCATGAACAGCACTATTACGTTCTTTTTCTACCAACTTAACAACTGATTTTGAAATTTTTATATTCGCATAATTTAATAATTCATACAATTTTTGAGATGTTTCAGAATTATTTCTGCGATTAAGATTGCCTATTTTTGAATTAAAAATATTCCACGCTGTTTTATTCGAGCTAACTATCTCCTGTTTGTGTCTATTAAATATATTTTTAAGTTCTGGTTTTATATTATCTTTGAAAAAATCATCTTCAATTAAATATTTAGATTTATTTGGATTGTCTTTTGAATAATTTTTACTAATCCGTTCTAATGCAGTGATTAATATAAAGTAACCTTCATCTAAACCAATATCATTTGTTGAATTTAAAGATAATATTAATTCACTAAAATCAAAACACTTGTTTAAATGATAAAATTTATTAAAACCATGAAAAAAAACGTTGTGAAAAATTTCATTTGTGTATGAGTGATGCTTATCTATTTGTAAATAATTATTGCAATAAAACACACTGATTCGTTTAAATGAATAAACGATAACAGTCTGAGCATCAAACCCATTATTAGTTGATTTGATTGTTAACACTTCACCTAATAATTCTTTTCTTAATTTAATTTGACCACCATTAATAAAAGATAGAAAATGTAATAAGTCGTTTCTTAATATTTGATACTTCTTATATGTAAGGTTACTATAACCTGCCGTATTCCTGAAATCAATTAATATATTATCATTCTCAGGGTTCTTAATTAATCTGATTTTATGATGATTACCTATAAAATTAGGATGCTCAAATAAAAAAGAACACTCTGTATGGTCAAATTCAAAATTAAATGGATTTTCTACTTCTCCTGATTTTCTATATTGCTCTGTTTCCGTATAATTTCCAAAATGCATTTTTAAACCCTCTATTTCTGAAAAATAAATTGGTCTTTCTTCTGAAATAACCTTTTTAATATTTTTTGAGTCTTGTTTATTATTAACTAAAGTTTCGGAGTTGATAAAAAGATGTAAATCAATGTTTTATTT
>JAOZQN010000349.1 GCA_029932195.1 Bacteroidales bacterium
TGTATTTCTAACAATTTTATTATCACCGATTTAGAAAGTCAGAAACTTCAGTTACCTACTTAATTAAAATTTTAACTTTTAAAATAAATCAAAATGAAACATTTAAAAATAGGAACAATCGGAATGCTGTTTATAGCAATGTTATTTAGTGTAAATACTTTTGCACAAAGAGGAAACGGCTATGGAAACAGGCAAGGCAACAACAACGGACAGAGTTCTTTTTGTAGCAATATACCAAACTTAACTGCCGACCAACAAACAAAAATTACTAATTTAAGAACAGCACATTGGAAACAAAAGCAAACAAACCAAAATCTACTTGCAGTAAAAAATGCAAATTTACAAACTTTACGCTCAACAGGTGATATAAATGCTATCAACAAAACAATTGATGAAATGAGTGTAATAAGAACAAATATGCAAAAAAACAGAGAGAAACATTTTCAAGCTATAAGAAGCATTCTTAATGCAGACCAACAAGTATATTTTGATAATTTTAACAGAGGAAATGGAAACTGTCAGGGTAAAGGCAGAGGAAGAGGTAACGGACAGGGATACGGAAGAGGAAACGGTCGTTGTGGCGGTCGTTGATAAAATAAAATTTATAGGTATTAAGAAAGTAGTTAAAATAATTTTAGCTACTTTCTAAATTTATTATTTTCGATATAATTCATTTATTTGAACACATTGTAATCGATTAAGCAGAACTCCCAAATCATTGTGAGCCACGCAGGTTGCAAAGTATTTTTTTTTTGATAATTCCAAATTACAACTATTTTTATAATTGGTCTTTGCTTAGGAATGGTAACGAAAAAACATTATAGCTAATTTGAAAATATAATGTTTTTTTACCAAGATTTATTTATCAGCTTATTTTTAATTATTTCTATAATTTCATTTGCTTTATAATGATTTGTTTGCAACAAAAAAGCATGGATAGTTGATAAAATTGTATTTCCCTCTTGTGGAATAAATGCCCAACCTTTTAATCTATTATTTTTAGTATCTATTAATAAATTATTATCATTAATAATTACGTGCGAAAATAATCTACCATAAGGACTATATCTTCGCCCTAATTCAAAAATAACATTAGAATCAAACTTAGAAGTAGTTGATATATAGCTGTTTTGACTAATAGAAAGAACAATTTTTTCACTGATAATTTTCTTTTTCAGAAGAATATTAAATCGTACGGTGTGCATTAATTGGCTTGGTGTGGTAATATCTGACGACTGAATATTTACTTCAATATTCTTTGTGCTCAACAAATCTTTCACATCTATTGCATGATGAGTTCCTATGTAACTATCTAAATGCCTTGACACTACATTTGCTGTTACCAGTCTTTGATGATTTCCAATATCTTCCGACCTACGGACAATAACAAAATCGGATTCTATTATATCGTTAAAATTATTATTAGAAAATGTAGCCAACAACGAGGATAGCGAATGAGTATTACACGAAACAATTTGAGCAAATTTTTGGTTCTTAATTTTCTCATCGTTTATTCCAGACATAAAAGGTATGCCAAAACCTTTTTCGCTACCTTGTGCAGAACAGCCTTTTAGATTAGATAAATTATTATACCACTTTTTATTTTTCAAACCGAAAGAATTTGAATTACAATCAAAAATATAGTCAATAGTATTTATTACATTATCAAGTCGTTCTAATTCAGGATTATTTTTTGCACATATAATAACTCCTTTTTTTTTCAATATTTCCAAGTTTACTTTATTCCACTCAGATATTTGAGTGTTTTTAAGTGCGTATATGTGCTGTATATCAAGCTCTTTTTTATATTCACATAAAATATTTAATACAGTTGTTCCAATATTTCCTATACCATTTACTAATATTTTCATAATCTATTATTTTGTGAATTTTCCCAAAATTGGAACTAATAATGTTTTCTTTATAATTTTAACGTCTAACCAAAAACTTTTATTTTTAACATAATACAAATCATTCTCAAGCGACAGTTTTGCATCGCAAACATTAGTTAATTGTGCTATTCCAGTTATTCCTGGTTTCACTTTCCATCTGTCTTTATATTCTGGCATGTTCCATTTTAATCTTTCTATATCATAATTAGTTAGCGGGCGAGGACCAACAAAAGCCATTTCGTTTTTCACAATATTTATTAGTTGTGGTATTTCGTCTAATCCTATTTTTCTGATATATTTTCCTACAGGAAAAACTTTATTATCCTCCATTGTTTTGAATTTATAAATCACAAATTCTTTTTTATCTTTTCCAACTCTTTTTTGTTTAAAAATAACATTAGATTTTGTTGATAAATAAATTAAAATGCTTATTATAAAAGATATAGGTAAAAGTGAAATAAATATTATTGCGGCAAATATTCTCATTTTTCAATGTTTTGTTAAATTTAGAAAGGCAGAAACTCTGAGGCAAAAATTGACAGACACTTTAAAAGTGTCTGACAGTTTTCTTTGTGTGTTTAAAACCCTGGCAAATCCATTAAAACAGTAGGTATCAGTAATATAAAACCGAGAATTATCCACACTATCATAATTGGAGTTATCCATTTTACCCATTTTTGATAAGGAATTTTTGCAACGCCAAGCACTCCAATTAGCACTCCCGAAGTTGGTGTAATTAGGTTTGTAAATCCGTCGCCAAACTGGAAAGCCATAACTGTTGCCTGACGAGAAAGTCCGATATAATCTGAAAATGGAGCCATAATTGGCATTGTAATAGCCGCTTTTGCCGAACCAGACGGAATCACCACATTTATAACTGTCTGAATAACATACATAATTCCAATTGTTGCTATTTTTCCAAAACCTTCCATTTTGCTCGACAAAGAATATAAAATTGTGTCAATTACCATTCCTTCTTGTAAAATTACAATAATTCCACCCGCAAGTCCTACTACGATTGCCGCAGAAAGTATGTCTTTTGCTCCGTCCAAAAATAGTTTTGTAATTTTGTTGGGATTGTATTGCATTGCCAGTCCAGATAAAATTCCCATTGCAAAAAATAGAGTCGCAATTTTCATAATATACCAGCCATATCCCATAACTCCAATTATCAGAAACACAATAGTATAACCTAATAAATTGAGGATAAAAAAGTGTGCAGATTTTAGCAAACTCAATGCCCCTGTGATAGCAAAAAGTCCAGTAAAAATAGGAATAAATGGTGCTGTAAATTTTATATTTTCACCAATTTTCATGGTTGTAGAAGGAAAAATAACCGAAAAAATAACCAAACTAATAAGTATAAAACCATAAACAAGCCACGCTGAAAGTGTTGTTTTATATTTTAAATCGTCTTGATTTGCTTTACTTTTTTTACGCCAATACTCATCTTCTTTGTAAACCAACGATTTTTCCGGATTTTTTCTAATTTTTGCGGCATACCAAAGAATATATCCTATTCCTATTATGTTAATAATCAGCCAACAAACAAGCCTATATTCAATCCCAGTAAAAAGTGGAATTTCTGCAATTCCTTGTGCTATTCCTATTGTAAATGGATTTAGGAATGCTCCTGCAAAACCCAAACCTGCTGCTACAAAGACAATTGCAACTCCAGTAATAGAATCGTAGCCCATAGAAATTGCCAAAGGAACGAGTATTATAATAAAAGCAATTGTTTCTTCGCTCATTCCAAAAACTGCCCCAAAAATACTAAACATCAGCATTATCATTGTAAGAATAATATTATTTACTCCTATCATTCTTAGCAACTTAACTTTCTCTAATTTTTTCACAAAATCAAGGAAGGCAAAAATTCCTACGTCAATAGATTTTGTGGTATTCATTATCCAAAAAGCCCCTCCAACCATTAGTATAAAAATAATTATACCTGCCTGTTTTTCAAAGCCTTTAAACATTGCTGCAAACACTTCCCATGTCTGAATTTTGTGGTCGGTATATTCAAATTTTGGAATTTCTTTAGACACTCCATCTACTGTAACTGTCTCATAAACTTGAACTTGTTTTTCTTTGCCTTCAATAATTTTAGTTTCTTTAATATATTGTCCGCCAGGAATTAGCCAAGTGGCAACGGCAGCAAGCACAATAATATAAAAAACTATAACATAAGTGTGTGGAATTTTTTTGAACATTGGTTTTGTTTAATTGGTTATCTGTAAGGATTTTAATAATGAATAATTAATAATGAACAATAAATAATTTTGCTGATGCTTGAAATACAGAGCATCAAAGAACTTGACTGTGCTAAAAAACATATTTTATGAATATCTGTTTTTTAGCAAAGATAGTTTTTTTCAATAAAAAACAATAAAAATTAAAAAAAGAAAGAAAGAAATAACATTTTTCCTAAATAATTAATTTTCAGGTAAAAACCAATTAGAAAATGAATATAAAGAACTAACAATTAATCTTATTTGATATTAATAAAATTAAATTGTATTTTTGTCGAAAAATTTAACACAATCTGTTTCAGTTTTCAGGTTGTAAGTTTCAGGCTATGTAACTTGCAACCTGAAACATGTAACTTGCAACCTTTATCAATCATGTTATTTAAAGACTATTATAAAATTCTGGGAGTAAAAGAAGATGCTTCGGAGGACGAAATTAAAAAAAAATACAGAGAACTCGCAATGTTATTTCACCCCGATAGAAATCAGGGAGATAAAAAAGCTGGCGAAAAATTTAGAGAAATTGCCGAAGCCTACGACGTTTTAAGCGATAAGCAAACAAGGACTGATTTTGATAACCTGCTCGGTAGTCGCAATAGGGCTGGCAGCAGAAAAACAAGTAGTCAATATCGTTCTTATACCAACGATTTTAAAAATCCATATACCACCAGAACAGTCAATTACCAGACAGACGACACCATGGAAGATGTTTGGAAAGACTTTAAAAAAGATTTTAAAGGAAGTCAGTTTTCCGAATTTTTTAAAACTTTTTTTGATAAAAAAGAATCTAAAAACAAGACAGAAAATAGCTCTAAAGTATTTAAGGGTAAAGATATTATGGGTAAAATAACCATAGATTTAAACGAGGCTTATTCTGGCTCAAAACGGATATTAAAAATCAACGGCGAAAAACTACGACTAACCGTAAAACCTGGAATTGAAAACGACCAGATTTTAAAAGTAAAAGGAAAAGGAAACGCAAGCAAATATCCTTATGGAGAAGCTGGCGATTTATTTGTGAGATTTTTTGTAAAACCCCACAAACTTTTTAAGCGAAAACAAAATGATTTATATATGGACTTAAATGTTGATATATACACAATTATGCTCGGTGGAGAGGAAAAAATAAATAGTTTGAAAGGAAATGTTAGTATAAAAATTCCTGCAGGCACTCCTTTCGGCAAAACTCTGAGACTCAAAAGACTTGGAATGCCAATCTACAACACCGAAAATAGTTTTGGCGACCTATACGTAAAAATAAAATACTCTATTCCTAAAAATCTAAGTAAGAAAGAATTAGATATGTTAAAAGAGTTGTATAAAATGAATAAAAAATAAATTTTAATGAATAATAAACAATGAATAGTGAATAATTTCGCAGTGCGACTTATTTGTTAGGCGAAAGCCAATTATGAGTCCACTCCGACAAGTGTCTTTTTGCCAAACTCGACGTTGGATACAATTTTTAAAATACTCATTTACAGTGAGTAAACTCCGTTTTTAAAATTTGTATCCGCCTTGATTTTGACAAAAATACACTTGTCGGAGCGGACTCAATTATTCATTGTTCATTATTCATTATTCATTAAAAAAAAACATGGCAACTTTTTTATTTAACGAATTAGTTTTTGGTCCTATTTATAGCCGAAGACTTGGACAATCGTTAGGAATTAACTTATTACCAACCGATTATAAATATTGTAATTTCAATTGCATCTATTGTGAATGCGGTTGGACGGGAGGAAATAATAAGATTATTTTACCCACAGAACAACAATTTTCAGAGATTCTTGAACAAAAATTAGCTTCATTGAAAGAAACAGGAAAGAAAGTAGATACTATAACTTTTGCAGGAAATGGTGAACCTACAATTCACCCAAAATTTGATGCAATAATTGATAAAACAATAGATTTGAGAAATAAATATTTTCCTAATTCAAAAATTGCAGTGCTTTCAAATGCAACTATGCTTCACAAAGAAAAAGTTGTAGCATCTTTGAAAAAAACAGAATTGCCAATTTTAAAATTAGACTCCGCCTCAAACAAAACAGCAAAATTATTAAACGACCCAAAACAAAATTACAGTGTTGAAAAAGTTATAAAAAATTTCAGGAAATTTGAAGGCAATTTTGTTATGCAAACAATGTTTTTGAAAGGAGTTTTTGAGAATCAACATATTGACAACACAACAGACAGCGAAATAAATGCTTGGCTTAAAATAGTAGAAAAAACTAAGCCCAAACTTGTTATGATTTATACCATTGCAAGAGATACGCCAGCAGAAAACTTAGAAAAAATATCTCTTTCCAAATTAGAAAATATTGCTAAACAAGTAAATAATTTAGGAATAGAAACACAAGTTTCAGGATAAATAAGTTTTAGCAAATAAGACTTACTAACGTTCCGAGGGAACTTAGTAACGTCATTACCACTAAATAATTTCAGTCTGTAAACAATCCATTGATAAGCCCACCCCAGCCCTCCCAAAGGGAGGGAGTTCTTTTTTTCGTTTTTACCTTTTCCAAAGGGAAAGCAACGCTCCCTCCCTTTGGGAGGGTTGGGGTAAGGTGTTAATAATTTGATATTTCATCAAAAAAAGTTCCCCCAGTTTTT
>JAOZQN010000350.1 GCA_029932195.1 Bacteroidales bacterium
ACATTTGTAACAGCAGCATCTATTGAGGGTTCTTTTATTTCAAAATTATCAAAAGCAATTCCAAATTTTTGTGCACCTCCATCACTATGAAAATAAATTCTGAATATTACACAACTCTCCCCAATAAGCTGATATATTTCATGTTCTACATGTATCCATTCTTCGTTAGACGAGTTTGTCCATTCATTAGTTCCATTATACCAATTTAAGAAATCGCCAGTGTTGCCAAGTCGTGTCCAGTTTACTCCGCCATTTGTGCTATATTCTATTTTTACATCATCAGCGTTAAGCTCTGTTTCATATTTTAAATCAAAACCTAAATACGTGCAATTTGTTGCTGTTGTTAAATCAAAAATAGGACTCATTACATAGGAGTTTTCACTTACATTATAATCCCCCGAAGCATTTGTTACCCAAGAGTTTCCATAATTAGTATTTCCACCAAACAAAGTAAATGAATTGAGTTCCCATGAGCTATTTGTTCCTCCTACTTGCCAATCTCCATCTCCCGAATTAAAGTCTTCTGAATATGGCAGAGTTTCTACTTGTAAATAGTTACTAACTATAATATCTGTTTCTACATCATCGTTTGCAGTGTAACCATCTCCAACTAAATCTGTATAAACTTTAAAATGATATGTTCCAATTGCAGTCATATCAACAGTTCCTGTAAAAGTGTAACTAATTGTTCCGCCAGTGGGTATAGTTGCTATAATTGTCTCAGATAAATTGGCTGTGCCTGCACCAGTCATTTCTAATTTAATAGGAACATTTGTTATGTCAGCACAGCTATTATTGAAAACTGTTACAGTAACTTGGTCGTTATCTCTTCTTTCGCATAGTTCGGAGTTAGACACAGGGTCATCAAAAGAAGTAATTCCTACATCGTTTGCCATTTCTCCGATGTATATATTATCAAAAGCAAAGCCACCGTCTTTTTGAACACCACCGTCGCTTCTGAAATAAAAACGAAACATAACACAGCTCTCTCCTTGAACTGGACTTAAACTATGTTTAACATGTTGCCATTCAATATCTACAGCACCTCCAGTAAATTTGTTTGATGAATTATACCAATTAGGGTCGGTACTTAGTCCAAGCAGTGTCCAGTCATCGCCTCCGTTTGTGCTGTAAAAAACTTGTCCATAATCAGCACCAGTTTCCGTGAAATATTTTGTGTCAAATTCGATAGTTGGACATGTTAATGAAGATAAATCATAAATCGGACTAAGAATATATCCGACTTCGTTTGTATTATAATCACCTGTCAGTTTTGTTATCCAACTGTCTCCAAACCCTGTATTTCCTCCCATTTTTGTAAAAGAGCCAAGCACCAATGAGCTACTGGCATTATTATTAGGGTCTAAAATCCAGTCTCCATCTCCTGAATTAAAATCTTCGTTGTATGGAAAAGTATTAATTATTGGTTGATATACATCTACATCAACAGCTGTTATATAATTATCGTTGGCATTGTTTGGGTCGGGAGCATAATCTGTGTGAATATCAAAATTATATGTTCCTACATCTGAAAGGTTTACGGTGTTTGTGCAAATATAAGTTATGCTTGTGTTGGGTGCAATTGGTCCTGGCACGGTTTCTGTGAAATTAGCAGTGTGGGTTCCTGTCATTTCAACTGTTAAAGGGAAATTAGATATTGAAGTGCAACCATCATTATAAATTTCTACCTCTACTTGTTCGTTGTCTCTTCGGTCGCAATACGAAATTAGACCAACTGGTTTTGTCATGTCAATAACCGATAAGTCGTTATCAAATTCAACAATTTCAATATTATCAAAAGCAAAGCCACCGTCTCTTTGAACACCACCGTCGCTTCTGAAATAAAAACGAAACATAACACAGCTCTCTCCTTGAACTGGACTTAAACTATGTTTAACGTGTTGCCATTCAATATCAGTAGCACCTCCAGTAAATTTGTTTGAACTATTATACCAATTTGGGTCTGTGCTTAAACCCAATAAAGACCAACTAGTGCCTCCATTTGTGCTGTAATATACTTGTCCATAATCATAACCATTTTCAGAGAAGTATTTTGTGTCAAATTCCAAAAAGGGACAAGAAAGTGTAGATAAATCAAATATTGGACTAAGAATATATCCAGTTTCTCCAGCATTATAATCACCAGTTTGTTTTGTTATCCAACTGTCTCCATATCCAGTATTTCCTCCCATTTTTGTAAAAGTATTGAGTTCCCACGAGCTATTTGCATTGTTGTTAGGGTCTAATATCCAGTTTCCATTTCCAGAATTAAAATCTTCGGAATAAGGAAAAGTATTTACTATTGGCTGAAAAACAAGAATCTCACGAGTTGCATTAAGAACATCATTAGAATTGTTATGGTCGGCAGGAAGTGAAGTTGTTATAGTAAAATTATAAGTTCCAACTGCCGACATATTAATTGTATTTACACAGGTGTATGTTATTGAGGAATTTGCAGGAATAGGACCAGGCACAGTTTCGGAAAAACTTTGAGGAATTGGTCCTGTTATTACTACCGATAGAGGAATATTTGATGCAGGACTACAACCTTGATTATATATAGTAACTTTAACTGTTTCGGTTAGTAATCTTTCGCAATAATCTTTCGTAAGAGGTTCAACAAGTGCTGTTGGAGAAATATCTGTATCTCTGTTTTCTATGGTGAAATTATCCATAGCAAAACCACCTTCTCTTTGACTACCGCCATCGCTTCTAAATTCAAATCTAAAGATAACACATGTTTCGCCAGCAAGAGTAGGTAAAGAAAATTCTAAACTCGACCAATCATAAGGACTTGTTCCACCTCCCCATTTTGCAACAGTATTCGGAAAGGTAGCACCTCCATCTGTGCTATATTGTAATTTTCCCCAGTCATACGAAGCTGATTCTGTATAATATTTAACATCTAATGTTACTGTTGGGCAAGTAAGATTAGTTAAGTCAAATTGAGGTGAATATAAATAATTTAATTCACTTGCTTCGTAAGTTCCCCAAGGAATTGTTACCCACGCATTATCAGTAGAGCTAAACCCAGAAGGCTTATTGAAGGTTAAACAATGCCATTTATTTTTTGTCCCATCTGAAACCCAGCCTCCATTTCCAGAATTAAAATTTTCACTATAGGGAGTTGCATCATCAACAGTAATATTTGTTTTTACAGTTCTAACTATGGTGTTGTTTGCTGCATTAGGGTCGTCTGTCCACTCAACAGTTCCAGTTAATGTATATAATCCTGAATCATCACTTAAATCTACATTTCCAAAACTAACATTTCCAATAGTATGATATGGAATTGGTCCTGAAACAATGGCATTTACAGTTTGAGTAGGCTGTGTTGGATGTGTAATAACACATTTTACAGGAACATTGCAAAGGTAGTTGTAGGAATTATTTGTAATAGAAATTTTTAACTCTTCACTATTTGTGAAAGAACATTTTTGAGTAAAATGCAAATCAACAATTTCGGCATCATCAATATTAGTATTTTGCTTTATTTCAAAATTATCAAAGGCGATTTCCGGGTTTAACTACACTCCCGTCTGTATGGAACCACAACCTGAGCATAACGCAAGAAACATCGCATTGATTAATTTTAAGGTCTTGTACAACATGAATGTAGCTACTGCCTGAGCTACCTGTATGTTTTGCGTTCGGGATATCAGTCCATGTGCCTTCCAAGCCCGTAGCAGACCATTGCATTTTAGCATAATCCGCACCACTTTCAGTTTCGTATTTTATATCATATTCAAGTATCGGATTTGGGTTTGATGTTAAATCAAAAATTGGACTATATAAATAAGCATTTGCAGAGTTAGGGTAATTACCAGCAGGAGTTGTAACCCAACTGTTTCCGTAGCCAGCATTTCCACCCATATTAGTATAAGTATCTTGTGCCCAAGTAACAGTTCCTGCCGCATACCAACCGTCTGCTCCTCCGTTAAAATCATTACTATAAGGAGTTGTTTCTATATATGGTGCTGTAACAACTACTGAATTATTTGTTAAATCGTGGTCTGCTGCACCATATTCTGTTGAACCTGTGAGAGTATAAATTCCTGCTCCACTTAAATCTGCTTGTGTAGAAAAAGTGTATTCTACAATTTGATTTTTATAAATTGGACCTGTAATAGTGCCGTTTAATGTTTGAGTAGGAAGAATACCGTGAGTTATTACACATTTTACAGGAATATCACAAATATAATCATCGTAAGTATTGGTTATTTTTATTCTAATATCTTCTGTTGCAGTCAATGAGCAATTATTATCAAATGAAATTGTTACAGGATATGGGTCTTCTGAGCTATTGTTATGAGTAATCTTAAAATCATCAATAGCTGCTCCACCATTTTTTGTTATACTTCCATCAGAGTGAAAATGAAATCTAAATTGAATACAAGAGTAATCGCAGGTAGCGAGTTTTACAATTTGATTGAAAGTTGTCCAGCTTGCAGAGTTGTCTCCTGTAATTTTAGAGCTAGGTACTTCATTCCATATTGTACCATCATCAGACCATTCCAAGTTCATCCAATCTGCACCATTTTCAGTAAAACACTTACTTTTAAATTCGACAGTCGGATATGATCATCGGCTAGGTCAAAAATCGGACTGTATAGGTACCAATCGGCATTATTCGAGTAATCACCAGAAAGTGTTGTAACCCAACCAGTATTTCCTCCCATTTTTGTGTAAGTGCCGTATTCCCACTGATTTTCTGCACCTGCATACCAACCAGCTTTTGTTGTAAAAGTTTCGTTGTAAGGAAATGAAGCAACATTTGTGCTATATGTTGTATTGTTGCTATTGTTTGTAGAGTATGTATCTGAGCCAAGTGTGGTGTATGAAACAAAATTATACCAACCTTCTGTTGTCATATCTATTTGTGTAGTGAAAGTATAATCAATATAACTTTCGGCAGTTATTGTTCCTACATAAGTTCCTGTAAGATTATATGTTGCAGCACCTGTTACATCACAAGAAACGGGAACTCCTGTAATATCATTAAAACCATAGTTGAAAATTCTTACAGTTACATTTTCTGTTGCAGTATAAGAATTTCCACAAACAAGTTGCACAGGTGCAACTAATTGGGTTACGCCAACATCTGGATCGGAGTAAATTTTCACATCGTCTATATACCAATATCTTCCGTATTGCCCTCCATCTGTATATCTAAATCTAACTTTAACATCGGAATTACCAGCAGCATGTGCCGTAATATCAATTGTTTCAATTACTGGCGAAATTAAACTTCCTTGTGTTGTTGTCTCATAATCCGCAACTTCGTTCCATGTAGTGCCATCCCATACTTCAACGTAGCCATGTGTAAACTCTACTGCTTGCCAATAATGATGAAATTTTAAATTAACTTGTGTTCTACCTGTGCAATTAAAAGAATTGGTTTCTAAACTTGCTTCGTTTGGTGTTGTTCCTGCTCCAAGAGTAAAATCATCAAAAACAACATACTGACCATCGCTTTCGGTATCAAAAGCAGGACTACTTTTAAATGTCCAGCTTTGTGTGCCTTGAAGTGCAGTATTTGTCCAACCTGTTGGTAGTCCTGAAGAAAAGTTTTCGTTAATTAAAAACTGTGCTTTTGTTGTTAAAGCAAAAATAATAATAATAGAAAGAATACATATTTTTTTCATGATATAGTAAATTAGTTGTTTTAATAATTTAAAGATACAATTTTTCACATCATGAATTAAGTTTAAGTTGTTCGGATTTATAAATTCAAACCAATTTACACTACAACGACCTATTAAATGCTGTTTAATAAACCCATAAACACTTAACTATAAGTCATTTAATCCGTAAAGTATTTATAAGTCTTCTGAGCTACTTTTAAATCTGTTTTATCAAATAAGAAGAGAGAGTTTTGTTTTTGAAAATTACAATATAACAAATTTTTCCGTTTTCGTAAATTATGTTGCCTGTATAATCAGTCGTATTTTTTGTAGAAATGCACTGCTGTGTGTTTTTACTTATAATTTTATGCAATCGGCAATGTAGAGAGAAGAAATATATTTGGAGTTGTCTTGGATAAAAAGACGAACTTCTCTCATAGGGTGTAATTCTATTTTGTACATAAAAGCCGTAGGCTTGATATGTTTGTAGCCACCGATGTTAATCGGTGGTAGAATGTTGAATAAAAAAGAATGCCATAGGCATGATATTTTATTGTATTTATTTGTATATCAAAAAAAGACCATGCCTACGGCATTCATAGCCATTTATTATTTTATTCCACCGATTTACATCGGTGGCTACATAAATGACATGCCTAACGGCATTTTTATAATAATGTACAAAATAGAATTACACCCTCTCTCATATTAGTTCTATTTGTTAATTCCACAATATGCACATGGGCTGGCTATTATTTTTTTTGTTTTATTATTTTAATTTTCAGTTTCTAACAAATTTAATTTTTCAAAAATAATAAAAAAACAAATATTTGCAATTCTCGGTATAAAAATTGTCATTAAAGAAACTACAAACTTATAAAAAAATAAAATGCAAAGTTCATTTTAATAAAAGGTTAGAAATAGTTTAATATTTATATGATAACTTTAAGTTGTTGTATTAAATGTTGTAAATCTACTTTTAACTTTAGGGCACTCCTATAAACCCAAAACTCTGCGTTATCCAAAATTATTAAAATACTCATTTACAGGAGTAAACTCAAACTTTAA
>JAOZQN010000024.1:0-16990 GCA_029932195.1 Bacteroidales bacterium
TGATTTAATTTTCATTTTAATTAAGGATTTAATAGTTAGTAATTCAATTTATAAATAATTCTGGGCGATATTCAAAGTGCATAGTATCATAATGATACCATTTTCCACCCCAAATAAAGCCGTGTTTTTCAAAAATAAGGACTATTTCAAGAGGTATTTGATTGCGATATTCAGGATATTCGGGATTTTTATCCCAACGCCAATAATTACTTTTATTTACATTTATATCAAAAGCAATTCCAAAACTGTGAACGCTCAATCTGTCTGTCCCACTGATTTTCCGCCAGTTATAAGTTCCTCCCGGATTGTCTAAATATTTATGTAGATGATCTAATGTATCTAATTCATTTGATATTGCTTGAATTTTTTCAGCAACTCCGTTAATTTTTGTTACTCGTAATTTTTTGTTCACCGAACTTGGTAGCCAATTTATTGTAACCAAATTTTTAGCAACTTCGCTTGAGTTCTGTCCATACATTTTTTTGAAAAGAGGTTCAAATCTTATCCTTCCTGGGTCTTCATTTATTTGTGGCAGAGAATAATTTTCACCTTTTTTGTATTTTATCTCTAATTGGTCTTCTAAATCGGGAGAATTTAACTTTTTGTCAAAGTCCGATTTTTCTAAACCGTCGTCGTAAATCATTTTTGTTCCATCTTTCCAAATGATATAATTTGCCGAGTCTTTTGCAATAAAACTGGGGTAGGCAAGCACATATTTTCTAATTTGTGGAATAGTATCGACTAATACAACCTTTTCTGTAATAGTTTTTTCCACGTCTTTCTGTGCCAAACTTCCCGAGCAAGCTGTTGCAAATATAAATATTATGCTAAATATTATTTGTTTTGTCATTTTTAATGATAATTTATAAGATTATTGGGTGTTTTTCATGAGAGCCAATTACTGTGTTACTTTTGAAATTTTAAAATCCTCATTTACAGGAGTAAACTTTAATTCTGTAATTTCAAAAAAGCGTTGGACTTAGGCAAATTAAAATTAATAATTATCCAATTTAAGGCAGTTATTTTAATTTCTAACAATTCAATAAATGCGTGAATATAAGTATATTTAAGTATTTATTGAAGAAGTTAGAAGTTAAAAGAATAAGTTAAATGGTTAATTATTATTTCTAATTTGCCTTAACACTCATGAAAAACATCCAAAACACACAATAGAATAATTGATAATTTCTACATGTTTTTTAATAAAAAAGTTAATAAAATATTTGTAAAAATACGTTAAAAATTTAATTTTGTTGCATAAAAAAAGGGTCATTTATTTAAAGGTCTAATTTTAATGACAAACGGTCTTTTTTATATTTTAAATTTGCAAAGTAAATATATTTTCTAAACTTTTAATTGATAAATATCATATTTTACACAAATGAATAACAAAAAAATAACCTGTATTTTAATTGATGATGAAAAAGACGCATTAGATGGTTTTGAAATTTTACTTCAAAATATTGGTAGTGTTGAAATTATAGCAAAAATACAAAACTCCGAATTTGCAGCCAAACAAGCAGCCGAGTTAAAACCAGATGTTGTTTTTTTGGATATTGATATGCCCGTAAAAAATGGTTTTGAAGTTTTAGAAGATGTAAATAAACTGAAAATAAATACTCAAGTTGTATTTGTAACTGCTTATAATCAGTATATTCTTAAAGCTCTCCGAAACTCTGCTTTTGATTATCTTACAAAACCAATTGATAGATTAGAACTCAAAAATGTAGTAAATAGACTGATAGAAAACAAGGATAAAAATGAAATTGAAAAAATCACCAGTTCGTTGAATATGCTGAAAATTCCAGTAAATTATGGCTGTATTTTTTTAAGAAAAGAAGATATTATTTACTTTGAAGCAGACAGTAATTATACAAAAATACATGCAGTTGAAAGCACTGAACTGTCAAGTCAAAATTTAGGGAAATTTGAGAAGATGTTTGAAAACGAAAATTTCATCAAAATATCAAAATCAATAATTATAAATGTTACTTATTTGTATAAATTTGATAAGAAAAACAAAAAAGCTATCCTTAGAAACAAAGATAAAAACTACGAGCTAAAAGTTAGTCGTAGAAATTTAAAAATATTTGATAATCTATAAAAACCCTTATTCATTTTAGTAAACATCGGAAAATAACTAAACAGTGAGTCCACTCCGATAAGTATATTTCTGCCAAAATAAAGGCGGATACGGATTTCATAAACGGAGTTTATTTGTTGTAAGTAAGCATTTTAAAATTTGTATCCAACAGCGAGTTTGTCAAAAAGATGCTTTTCGGAGTGGACTCAACATTAGTTTCAAAACTTCAGAACTTTAAAATTTCAGAACTTAAATATATGAAAATATTAACCTCAACATGGTTTTTGGCAATAATTATTGCCTCAATAATTTTTGCTTTTACATACCAAAATTTCAAGGAATTTTCGGTAGAAAAAATTAGCGAAGTGGGTAAAAACAACGAAGATTATCGTTTTTTTTATGACATTGACAACGATTTAATAGATGATAATATTGATATAAAATACTTTGAAACTGTTGAAAGTATGGGCGTTAGTGTTTCTAATATCAATGGGAGAATTTTGCATACAGGAATTATTACTCCTTATAAATTTCCGCTTTTTTTTACCGAACCGTATTGTTTAAGTAAAAAGGAGGATAATATTGGTAATTTGCTTTATTTAATAGAATTGAATGAAAAAATTTATTTGGCTACAAATAGTTTTGACACTTTGATGGAACAAGTTTTTTTAGATTCAATTTATTCTGGCGGAGAGTATGTAAATGTTCCTGCATTTTACGATTATGGTTATTTGGGAACTTACGATGTAAATAATGATGGATTTGGAGAATTATTTATATATATCGCAGAAGGTTATAGAATTTTTCCTCGTCGCCTTTATTGTGTTGATTATCATAACAATAAACTATTGTATAAATCTATTCTTTTTGGTGCTTTTCCGCTTCAGTATGAACAATTTTTGATAGATAGTTCACCGTATTTTGTTGTTGGTTCGTTAGCGAGTTCAAATATGGGCGACTTTCGTGATTCTTTACTTAATGACTTTACTTCATATTTTATGGTTTTTGATGAATTTTTAAAATTTAAATTTGAACCTATTAAAATGGGAAATGAATCGTCTGTTGTTTCTTTTTTTCAAAAAGAAATTGAAAATCAACAGTTTTTTTTAGTTTTTGCAAATCCTATTGATGAATCTGAAAATGTTGATATTAAGCAAATTGATTTAAAGGGAAATATAGTAAAAGAGATGCAATTTCCAACGAACATGAAAGCAATTTTTGGAGGAATTTTTAGCATAGAAAATAATATTTTTTACATAGATAAAGATTTTAATTATCATAAATTTAACATTTTAACAGAAAAAGACGAGTTTATAAAATTTAATTTTGCCGATCACCCATTTTGGCTTAAAAGTCAAGATATTGATGGAGACGGCAAAGATGAACATTTGTTTAGAGATAAAGCATCAAATAAAGTTTATGTAACTCGTAATAATTTTTCTAAACCTGCACAAATAGAACTGCCACTTAACGAAATAAGTAAGGCTCGTTATTATTTTCCAAAACAAGAGGACGGCAAAAACATAATTTTTGTGTGGACATACACAACTTACTATACCTTTGAGTATGTGAGTGATAAGTTTTATTTATTAAAATTATTTGGATTTTTAACTATACTATTTATTGGAACTTTTATTTTTGTTTGGATAATTTCTTCAATATTAAAATATCGTTTAAAACAACAAGCAAAAATTACATCAAGGCTTAAGGAACTTGAATTTCAGAATGTAAGAAGCCAGATGAATCCTCATTTTATATTAAACACTCTTAATTTAATTTCGTCGTCGGTTCTTAAAAACGAAAAAGAAAAGGCTTATGATGTAATTACGGGTTTTTCAAATATAATTCGCTCTACTCTAATGGATTCCAATAAAATAATGAGGTCTTTGGACGAAGAAGTGAAATTTGTAGAGGATTACTTAAAAATACAAAAACACCGATTTAAACAAAAATTTGATTTTGAAATAAATAATAAAGACGTAGATTTACAAAAAGTAAACGTTCCTCCTTTTATTATTCAAATATTTGCAGAAAATGCACTAAAACATGGGCTTAAAGATATTAATGAAGGTGGTTTAATTAATATTTCTATAAATAAAATTGATAAAAATATAGTTATAGAAATTGATGATAATGGAGTTGGACACAAGGCTGCAAAACAAAATCCAAATAGAAATTCTACAGGCAAGGGCTTAAAACTTACAAAAGAATATATCAAACTAATCAATAGCCTTAATAAAGAAAAAATAAGCTTAGAAATTATTGATAAAATAGAAGACAACGAAGCAAAAGGTTTAACAGTCAAAATTCTAATTCCTGAAAATTTGAAAAATTAGACTTGTTCTTTTTCTCTTTAACTGCTTCAAAAAAAGTTTAAATATTCAACACTTTCCAACGTGCTATTTTTATTGCCAAAGGCAATAAAAATAGCACTTGGAAACGTGTTGTCTTGATAGTCAAGGCTTTCCATCCTTGCGTGGGTAGCCGAATTATCCAATATATCAAGTTTCAGAAGGTTCTAGAGGGGTGTTCTGAAAATTAATTCAGGAAAAATAGAGAGGCTGAATGAATAAAAAAATTACAGCACAATAATTTTATCTGAAATTTCAAAATTATCTATTTTTAATTTGCAAATAAATAATCCTTTGCTTAAATTTACTTCATTTATGGTTACAGTATTTTTTCCATTTTTAAAATAACTGTTTTTGCTATAAATCAAACTTCCTTTTATATCATAAATTTCTATAATTCCTTTTTGTGATTCTTGTAAATTAAATTCAATTTTTAAATCGCTAAAACAAGAAACATAAGGATTTGGAAAAATATTTAATGACACCTTATCTTCTTTTTCATCATTCATATTGGTGAAAACATTGTCTAATGGAATTTCTGCTTTATATGCCGAAACTCCATAAGTTCCTACAAATAATGTTCTTATTGCATGATGAAATTCCATTGAAGTTACAGGAACATTAGGAAGCTCATAAGAAATTGAATACCAATTAATACCAGCATCTTCTGTCATATAAATACCAGCATCTGTTCCTACAATAATTCGGTTTTCTACGTCTGGGTCAAGAATCATAGAATTTACAGGTATTTCGGGCAAATCACCACTAATATCAAACCAAGTTTGTCCTAAATCTGGCGACATATAAACATGTGAAATGTTCTCGTCCCAACGGAAGCCAGATAAAGTTGCATATATTTTATCTGAATCAAAAGGGTCTGTTTTTACACGAGTTATCCATCTGTTTGGTAATCCATTAGAAATATTTATCCAATTATTATCATCGGTTGTGAGGTGAACTTTGCCATCTGCCGTTCCTGCAACAATAATATTAGGATTAATTTTTGAAATATCAATAGTTGTAATAGTGCTGAAACTGCTTGAGCCACCAGTAGTTAGGTCGTTACTGATTGCTGTCCAGCTATCTCCTTTATTTGTAGTTTTATAAATCTTATAAGTTCCAAGATACAGAATATCAGAGTTTTGTGGGTGTAACACATAAGGCGTTGACCAGTTTGTTCTATCGCCACTAAAATCATTTGCAATATAATCGGAACTTCCATTATCAAAGCGGTATAGTCCACCCCATTGGTATTCGCAATAAAAAATATCTGAATCGGTGTAATCTACCAAAGTAAACATTCCGTCGCCACCAAGAAGTGCCTCCCAGTCATCAATATTTCCAGTAGAAGTTCTGATAGAATTATTGTCTTGTGTGCCTCCGTAAAGTCGTTGAGGATTAAGACTATCTACTGCAATATCATAAAATTGAACTAGTGGAACATTGTTTGTTTTTGTCCATGAATTTCCGTCTTCACTTGTGTAAAAACCACCATCATTTCCTTGAAATATTTTACCTGTTGTTTCGTCAAATTCCATTGCGTGGTGGTCAACGTGCATTTCAGAACCTGTTTCTTGCCAGCTTGCTCCACCGTCAGTGGTTTTAAACATAAGCATTCCCATTGTGTAGGCTATATTTTCGTTAGTTGGGTCAATGCGAATTTGACCAAAATACCAACCATAACCATTACTAATACTTTGCAAACTCCCATCGTTTGTTTGTGTCCAGTTTTCGCCTCCATTGGTGGTTTTGTAAACCGCCGAGCCTTCTTCGTTGTCGTAAAAAGCATATAAAATTTCGGGGTTAGATTTTGCAATATCAATTCCTATTCTACCTACGTTGCTACCAGTTGGTAGTCCGTTGGTTAGCTCTATCCAATTGTCGCCTCCGTCTGTTGATTTCCATATTCCAGAAGTTTCGCCAAAAGAACGCCTTTGAGTTAAACTTCTTGTTCGTTCCCACATTGTGGCATACAAAACATTTTGATTTGTTGGATGTTGCACAATATCCATTGCAGCTGTTGTGTCAGACACAAATAAAATTTGCTCCCAATTTTCGCCTGCATCTGTGCTACGGTAAATTCCTCTGTTATTGCTTTTTGTAAATAAATTTCCACAAGCAGCAACAAATATTCTATCAGAATTATTATAATCTACAATTATTCGTCCAATATACGCAGACTCTTCTAAACCAGATTGTTGCCAATTTACACCAGCATCAGTAGATTTATAAATTCCACTTCCAAAAAAACTATAACTTGATGCGTTTGCCTCTCCTGTTCCTGCGTATAAAACGTCTTCATTATTAGGGTCTATGGCAATATCTCCAATAGAAATAGTTGCTTGATTTTTGAAAATATTTTCCCAGTTCTCTCCATCATCTTGCGATTTTAAGATTCCACCAGAGGCAGCAGCAAGATAAATTATTTGATTTGGAATATTTTGTGTAATCTCAATATCAGTGATTCGCCCTCCAATGTTGGTTGGTCCAGCAAATTCCCAAATAATATCATTTGTTCTGTTCACTTTTTGAAATTGGACTGCATTATCTAATGCTGTAAGATAGTTTTTGATTTTGATTTTTGAATTTGGGTAGGCTCTTTGCATCACAAACCAGTCGGAGGGATATTCCTTATTATCAATTAGTTCTTTATTAAAATTATCTGTTTTTTTTTCTCCAATTATAAGAAGTGAGGATACTAAAATTATAATTACGAATATTAAAAAAGGCAACAATTTCTTTTTCATAACTTAACATTTTTTAAGATTATTTATACTTTTTTTATTAGATAAAAAGAAACATAAAAGTTGCATAAATTCTAGTTATTAATGTAATAAGTAAAATTAAGAATTTGGATAATCCTTACATCAATAGTTCTTGCAATTTTGGATATATTGTCAATATTAACCAAAGAATAATTACTTGTCTAAATATGTAAAAGACCCCCTGTTGTAAAATATATTTATCTGAAAATCAATTTATTATAATTATTTTGTCCCCCCTATTTTATCATGTAAAATTATAAAATATGAAAAAAATCACATCTTTGTAAATACATGAGAATCATACCAACACTGTTATATAGGACTAAGGATTTGAGTGTGTAATATATTGGATAATCTAAAGCTCATAATTTAAAATATCTAAAAATACAGATAATTAATAATTATGTGTATTTATTGTCTGTTTGGAATGTTTTTTGCACTCATTTGTTTAAGTTTTGCATATAATTATAAATGCAAATAAATTAGCACTATTACAAACCTCTGCATTACAAAAAGACAATTATTCTTTGCATTTGTTTTTGAAATAAAAAAATAATAGGAAAAACAATAATAAAATTAAACATTATGAAACAAAAAACTATACCGTTTTTCTCGGGCATAAGGGTTAAACATATTTTTTATTTTCTAATTTTTTCCACAATTTTGTGGTCTTGTGCCAATGAAATAAACACAGGCGAAAAAGAATTATTTGAAAAAAAAATAGAAGGTAATCTGTTTAACGGCAATCCCACACTCAGGGATATTTATTCACATGAAAGCTACAATGAAAGCGAGCAGCTCTTGCAGTTTTTAAATAGTGATAATGATAGTTATAAACTTGCAGCAATTTCTGCATTAGCTTCATTAAAAGACTCCTCCATTGTAATACCGCTCACTCTTTTACTTAAAGACAAAAATCCAAAAATAAGAGAAGAGGTAGCATATTCACTTGGGGTAATTGGCTCACCAAAAGCAGAAAGCTTTCTTATTGCGGCTTATGCAAACGAAAAAAACAATAAAGTAAAAAGACAAATTTTAGAATCGATAGGACGATGTGGAACAGATACAGGCTTGTTATTTATTGCCTCTTTGAATATTTCCAGCACTCAAAAAGAACTTTTAATTGGACAATCATGGGGACTTACTCGCTTTGCGATAAGGGGATTGTCATCACAACAGACAACAAATAAAGCTATTGAAATATTATCAGAAGAAAGTATTGCTAACAACATAAAAGTTATTGTGAGTAATTATTTTGTTTATGTTAAAAATCAAAATCTTGGAAAATACTCAACGGATTTTATTAAAGAGTTTAATAATACAGAAGATGAATTTCTTCGTGTAAATATTGCTGAAGCACTCGGTAGAACAGGAAGCTCTGAGTCTTTGAACTTATTACATAGTATTTTAAGGTCAGATTACGATTATAGAATAAAAGTAAGTGCTATAAAATCTTGCAAAAACTATAGTTATAAAAATTCAAAAGAAATAATATTTGCTCTTTTGCAAGACGATAATTTGAATGTTGCAATTGCTGCTGCCGAATATTTTATAGATGAAGGTTCATCGGAAGATTCCGATAGATATTTTGCTATAGCAAAACAGTTAAATGATTGGCAATCAAGAACAATAATGCTTAAGGCTGCTCTAAAATATGCAGATGACAAAGAAGCTATTGCAGGAGGGATAATTTCAGGATACAATAGAGCCGAGAATATTTATGAAAAAGCATTTTTGTTATCTGCACTTGCAGGAGACATTAATTCACACAGATTTGTGAGTGAACAAACTTTTAGCAACAGCGAAAAAATTATTAGCACAGCAGGAATTAGAACTCTCTTGGAAATGAGAGCAAATCCTGAATTTCATGAATCTTACATAGAAATAAAAAAAGAAACAGGAGATAATATTTATGACGAATTTGCTCTTGTTTTCAAAAAAGCAATACAATCAAAAGACCCCGCACTAATTTATTTTGGATCTTTAGCTTTTCAAAATGATCAATTTCAACTTGGAAAAAAATTTAGTAATACTTTTTTCTTAAATAACGCAGTAAGTAGTTGTGTATTACCACGAGACATAAAAACATATTTGGAACTTGAAAAAGCAATAAAGTTCACGAATGGTAAAGATATTAGTCATGCTACAATGAGGTATGAAAAAATTAATTGGAATACCATTGTTTCAATATCTCCCAATCAAAAAGTTAAAATAATTACAACAAAAGGAGACATTATTATAGAACTTGATGTAAATGACGCTCCAATTGCTGTATCAAATTTTATAAAATTAATAAATGAGAATTATTATAATGATACTTATTTTTACAGGATAGCAGCAAATACGGCAATTCAAAATGGCTGTAAACGTGGAGACGGTTGGGGACATGGTAATTTTGCCATACAATCAGAAATCTCTCACAATCTTTTTACAGAAGGTTCTGTTGGTATGAAAAATCTTGGTAGCGAATCCGAAAGTTTACAGTGGTTTATAACTCAATCGCCACAAGCAAAATTTGACAATAAATATACAAATTTCGCACAAGTAGTTCAGGGTATAGAAGTTGTTCACCTTATTGAGGTTGGTGATAAAATAAAATCAATGGAAATACTTAATTAGTGTGTGTATCGATAAAGAAGAATTGATAAATTGTTTTATTGATAAATTGTTGCTTTACAGTATGTCAACTTTATGGGCACATAATAAAAAGCTCTCACATAACAAGCTTTTATTTAAAAACCGTCTTTTTTATAAGACGGTTTTTTATTTTATAAATAATTATTTTAAAATTTGTATCCAACACCAAGTTTGGCAAAAAGATGTTTTTCGGAGTGGATTTATAATTTAAAGACTTGAAGTTGGAAATTTTCTATCTATCTTTTTCACAAGACCTTGAAGAACTTTTCCTGGTCCTACTTCTGTAAAAGAACCTGCACCTTCGGCAATCATATTTTGCATAATTTGTGTCCATTTTACAGGAGCAGTTAGCTGTAAAACAAGGTTTTGCTTAATTTCTTCTGGAGCAGAACTTGCTTTTGCCGTTACATTTTGATATACTGGACAAATTGGCACACTAAATTTAGTTTCATTTATTGCTTTTTCCAATTCCTCTTTTGCAGGCATCATAAGTGGCGAGTGAAATGCTCCACCAACAGGTAATTTTATTGCACGTCTTGCACCAGCTTCGGTTAATTTTTCAACAGCAATATCAATTCCTTGCATAGAACCAGAAATTACAATTTGCCCTTTGGTATTATAATTTGCAGGCACAACAACCTCGTCTATTTCTGCACAAATTTTCTCTACCACTTCGTCGTCCATTCCAATGATTGCAGCCATTGTGGAAGGCTCTGCTTCACATGCCGCTTGCATTGCCATTGCTCTTTTAGAAACCAAAACAAGCCCATCTTCAAAAGAAAGACTTTTGTTTGCAACAAGTGCAGAAAATTCGCCAAGTGAATGACCTGCAACCATTTCTGGCTTAAAATCGTCTCCATTTACTTTTGCCAAAATAACCGAATGCAAAAATATTGCTGGCTGTGTTACTTTGGTTTGCTTCAAGTCTTCTGGTGTTCCTTCAAACATTAAATCTGTTATGCGAAAACCAAGAATTTCATTTGCTTTTTCAAATAACTCTTTGGCTTCTGCCGAATTATCATATAAATCTTTGCCCATTCCTACAAATTGAGCACCCTGTCCGGGAAATACGTATGCTTTCATATTATTAAGTTATTTATTTTAAGTCTTTAGTTTTTTTATTACAATGCTGGTAAAAGTTAGTTTAAATAAAAATAAGATATTATGTTTTTGTAAATAAGTTAATTATTAACAAATAATATAGTATGACAAAAGGTTCTTAATGGCACTCCTGAAAATTCCAAGTGCCTAATGGCATGTTATACAAAATTATTAAAATACTCATTTACAGGAGTAAACTCAAACTTTAAGAATTTTGAAAGCCTTGATTTTTGAGTTTTTAGGAGTGCCCTTAACAATGTTGAAGTTGTAATTGGTTCATTATTAAGGATTTAATTTGTGATTTAAAATTTTCAACGAACTATTTCACTTTGTCTAAAACTTCATTCATATTAGTTTTGCTACCATCAACTCCTCCAAAAATATCGAAGCTTTCAAGTTTCATTCCACAAAATTCAATTATTTGGCTTTTAAACATTTTTTTCAACCTCTTATTAGCTCCTATTAATTTATAATAAAAAGATGGTGCTCCTGTTGTTGTAAACACTTTTACTTTTTTATCCGTCAGTAATCCTTTGGGTTTAGAATCTACATATTTGAAAGCAAAACCTCGTGAAAAATTCCAGTCAATAAAATTTTTCAAAATTGCTGGCATACTTCCCCACCAGTAAGGAAAAACAAAAACTAATTTGTCTGCTTTGCTTATTTTTTCATGGAAATACTCCATTTCTACTGTTTTTTCCAACTCATTGATAGCCGTATATGTGAAAAAAGGTTGCTGATGTTTATTTCTATATAGGTCTATTAGCTCCACATTGTGATTTTGCTCAACAGATATTTTTTTATACTTATTTGCTATTGCAAAAGAAAAACTGTCTTCTTTTGGATTTGCTACAATTATTAAGATATTCATTTTTTATGGTTTAAAATAAAGATGAGTCCACTCCGAGAAGTGTATTTTGCCAAAATCAAGGCGAATATTAATTTTACAAACACAATGAGCATGTCTCATTGCACTTAGGCAAATTAAAATTAATAATTATCCAATTTAAGGCAGTTATTTTAATTTCTAACAATTCAATAAATGCGTGAATATAAGTATATTTAAGTATTTATTGAAGAAGTTAGAAGTTAAAAGAACAAGTTAAATGGTTAATTATTATTTTTAATTTGCCTTACTGTAAATGAGTATTTTAAAATTTGTATCCAACACCGAATTTGGCAAAAAGACGCTTCTCGGAGTGGACTTAAAGATTATTTTTCGCAAAGATAGTATTTTTTATTTATTTTGCAATTACAAAATTATAATTCATAAATCTAAAATAGATACTGCCTTTTTGTCATAAAAAAAATATTGGCAAAATTTTTGAAAATATTTATGGGTTTGTAGAATTAAAATTAATAAAATAAAAAAGTGAACTATCGAAAAATAGAAAATATTTTAAATTTCAGAACTTTATAAATATTTAACTTTAAGAATATTAAAACTTTTAACTTTACAACTTTACAAACGTTTAACTACACTAAAATAATATGAAAAAGAGTAAAAAAGAACAAAAACAGAAAAAGAATAATCAAACCAACGAACAAAAAGTTGAAGATATAAAAAATGAAACTGAAAATATGTCAGAAAAAGAAGAAAAAACTGACAAAATAGACGAAAAAGAAGCAAACAAAGAAGCACCAGAAAAAAAAGAAGAGACCCCAGAAAAAAAATTAGAAGATTTAGGCTATAAATTAGCTGAAATGAACGACAAGTATTTGCGTCTTTCTGCCGAATTTGATAACTATCGCCGTAGAACTTTGAGAGAAAAGATGGAACTTACAAAAACCGCAAGCGAAAAAGTTTTGGTAAATATTCTTCCAGTTATAGATAATCTGGAAAGAGCATTAGTCTCTATTCAGGAAACTGATGATATTAAAGCACTTGAAGAAGGAGTTTCTTTAATTTATACTAATTTTAAAGATTTTATCAAACAACAAGGAGTTAAAGAAATTGAAGCAAAAGAACAAGTTTTTGACACCGATTTCCACGAAGCTATAACTAAAATTCCTGCTCCAAACGACGAACTGAAAGGCAAAGTTGTTGACGTAATAGAAAAAGGTTATACCTTGAACGACAAAGTTATAAGATTTTCAAAAGTAGTAATTGGAGAATAGTAAAATGTTGCTGGTTTCAAGTTGCAAGTTTCAGGTTACGCAAAGCGTTAAAAACCTAACAACTTGTAATCTACAACCTGTAACCTGTAACCTGTAACCTGTAACACACTCAAATAAAAAACATGGCAAAAAGAGATTTTTACGAAATATTAGGCTTAACAAAAAGTGCAAGCAAAGAAGAGATAAAAAAGGCATATAGAAAAATGGCTTTGAAATTTCACCCAGATAGAAACCCTGACAATAAGGAAGCTGAAGCTAATTTTAAAGAAGCAGCAGAGGCTTACGAAATTCTTAGCGACGACAACAAAAAAGCTCGCTACGACCAATTCGGACACGCAGGCATGCAAGGAGCAGCAGGCGGTGGCGGACACATGAACATGGAAGACATCTTCTCTAATTTTGGAGATATTTTCGGTGGTGGATTTTTTGGCGGCGGATTTGGTGGCGGACAAAGACGTGGTCCACGACAAAACAAAGGTTCAAACTTGCGTATAAAAATAAAATTAACTCTAAAAGATATTGCAAACGGTATTGAAAATAAGAAAGTTAAAATTAAAAAATATATTGCTTGCGAGCATTGCAACGGCTCGGGTGCAAAAGATAAAGCACACGATACTTGTAGCACCTGCCGAGGAACGGGACAAGTTACACGTGTAACAAATACTTTTCTTGGGCAAATGCAAAGCACATCGGCTTGTCCTTCTTGCGGAGGCGAGGGAAAAACAATTAAAAATAAATGCCACCATTGTGCTGGCGAAGGAATTGTGAGAGGAGACGATACCGTAAATTTTAATATTCCAGCGGGAGTTACAGAAGGTATGCAAATGAATATCAGAGGGAAAGGAAATGCAGCCCGACGTGGAGGAATAAATGGAGACCTAGTTGTGTTTTTTGAAGAAGTAGAACATGACGAATTAGAAAGAGATGATAATGATTTGATTTACAGACTTAATCTTAGTATAGTTGATGCTGTTCTTGGAACGGGTGTAGAAATTCCAACAATAGAAGGAAAGGTAAAAGTGAAAATAGAAAATGGAACACAGCCAGGAAAAGTTTTGAGACTAAAAGGAAAAGGTTTACCTACTTACAATGGCTACGGGAAAGGAGATTTGCTTGTTGCAATAAATGTTTGGATACCGAAATCTATTAATAAAGAAGAGAAAAAAATGTTCCAAAAAATGAAAGACTCCAATAGCTTTGCTCCTGAAGAAGAAAGTAAAGGATTTTTTAACCGATTTTTTGGCTAAAATAACTTTTTTAACTGCTAGATATTTTAAAAATATTTGAGAATTATTTTACTCTCAATTTATGCCAAAATTAAGTATAGTAATGCCAGTTTATAACCGAGAGAATTTAATTAATTTCTCGGTTAAAAGTATTCTTAATCAAACTTTTACTGATTTTGAATTTATTATTGTAAATGATGGTTCTACTGACAAAACGGCAGAAATTATAGAACATTTTAATGATAAAAGGATAAAACTAATTCACAACAAAGAAAATAGTGGAATAGTTTTTTCCCGAAATAGAGGAATTGAAAATGCTTCGGGCAAATATATTGCAATGTTTGATTCCGACGATATTGCCTATTCCACTAAAAATGAGGAGCAAATAAATTTTCTTGAGCAAAATCCAGATTTTGGAATGGTTGGGACTTGGGCTAAATTTATTGATGATAATGGTAATCAAACAGGAAAATCGTGGAAATTACCAGCTTCGGCAGACAATATTCCTGCAATGATGCTTTTCCGAAATTATTTTGTGCAAGCCTCTGTTGTTGCTCGCAGAAATGCTCTCCCAGAACACTTATACTCTACTGGTTACGACATTGTTGAAGACTCAAAAATGTGGTTTGAAATTTCTCTAAAACACAAGGTTTGGAACTTGCAAAAATATCTTTTAGACTATCGTATCCATACTGGAAATGTTACCAATACAGGCAACGACAAACAAATGCGGCACTCTCGTAAACTGTTCAAATATATTTTTAATCATCTTGAGATTGAACCAACTGAAAAAGAATTAGATGCCCATTTTTTAATTAAAAATGATAAGAAAATAAAATCAATTTTGGAATTAAAAGAAATTGAAAATTGGTTGTTGAAAATAATTAATCAAAATAAAAAAATAAAACTTTATGATGAGAAAATATTACGTAAAGTTATAAAAAACAGGTGGTTAAAAGTATGTATCAAATCTAAAATTAATGGTAAAATTTATGGTTTGAGTAAAATGCCATTTGTAAAATAAAAAACTTTAGGGTTTTATTTTTAGTATCTTAATCCTAAAATCGTTATTTTTTTTGGCATAATATTATTCAAAACTTCATAATTTCAAAACTTCAAAACTTTTCCAGCTTGTCTGGGTTAGAGTCTAATAAAAATTTATAAGCAGAAGTTATTTGAATTTCAACTCCATTTTTATAAATATTCTCTTGCTCCGATTCAAAAGTTATTATTGTTCCTTTTTTTGTTTTAAAATAGCGACAAGCATCTATTAATCCAGCGATTTCACGGTCAAAAGTCTCTTTTTTTGCAATATCATAGCTTACTTGAATAATTTTTTTAACTCTATCTTTTTCAAAAACAACAAAATCACATTCTTTTTTTTCCTTATAAAAAAATACATTTTCACCATATTTATTTCTTAAGTAAATAAAAATTGTATTTTCTAATAATTTTCCATAATTATTTGAATACTCGAAAGTTAGTGCATTTATAAGACCATTATCAATAAAATATAGCTTTTTTTGATAAAATTTCTGTTTTTTTAGCGAATAATCAAATTTATTGAGAGTAAACGAAAAATAGATTGCCTCAAAATACTCAATTAATTGATAGATAGTGTCTTTAGATATTTTAAGACCAACCGATTTCATTTCGTTATATATTTTATTTATAGAAGTTGGCTTGGTTAAATTAGTTAATAATCTTTTTATAAGATAATCTATATTATGAGAATTTTTAATTTTATAACGTTCTATTAAATCTTTGTAAAGCATTAAATAATAATAACTTTGTAAAGTTTTATCATGAAAATTCTCATCTATAAATATTAATTCAGGAAAACCACCACTTATTAGATATTTTTTTAAGTAGTTAATTATCTGTGCTTTATTTTGTGGTAAATAATAATTTTGTTCAATATTATTAAACGATAAAAATTCGGAGAAAGTAAGCGGAAACATCTCAAAATTTAGATTTCGTCCTCTTAACGATGTTGATAACTCACTACTTAACATTTGTGAATTAGAGCCAGTAATAAAAATATTTTTTGTGTAATTATCATAAAGCCTTCGGACAAATTTTTCCCAACCAACAATATTTTGAACCTCATCAAAAAAGAAATATGTATTTTTTAAAGAAATATTGGGAAAAAGTTCTACATAAGACTGAATTATTAAATCTAAATCACTTGTTTTTAGACTTAAACGTTCATCTTCAAAGTTTATAATAATTAGTTGTTTTTTATCTACTCCCTGTGTCAAAAGTTTTTTTACTGTAAGAAAAAGCAAAGATGTTTTTCCACTGCGTCGCACACCTGAAACAGAAATTATTTTATTACTATTAATTGGTAACTCTAATTTTCGCTCAAATATTTGTTCATAATCTTTATCTTGATTCTGAATAATTATTTCTTTTATTATATCTTTTTTCATAAATAAGTTAAGTAAAATGAAATTTTAAAAATATGTTTACATCTTATAATAAATTGATTAGCAAAATTTTCCTTTTAAAAAGGACAAAGTTAATAAAATTTTCCTTTTAAAAAGGATAAAATCAATAAAACTTTCCTTTTAGAAAGGATAAAACAAACGAAACCTTCCTTTTAAAAAGGATAAAACAAACGAAACCTTCCTTTTAAAAAGGACAAACTGAACGAAATCTTCCTTTTAAAAAGGATAAAACAAGCGAAACCTTCCTTTTAAAAAGGAC
>JAOZQN010000024.1:17090-23693 GCA_029932195.1 Bacteroidales bacterium
GAAATCTTCCTTTTAAAAAGGATAAAACAAGCGAAACCTTCCTTTTAAAAAGGACAAAATGAACGAGACTTTCCTTTTAAAAAGGATAAAATGAACGAGATCTTCCTTTTAAAAAGGACAAAATAAACGAAATCTTCCTTTAAAAAAGGAGAACGTTGGGAACGTATAAAATAGAAAGAACTTTTTTTGATGAAATGTCAAATTTTTAACATCTTAGGTGTCCACCAATCGTAAATCGTAAATCAAAAATCTACTTACTTTCCTTTTTTACTTAAAAAATGTCAAAACTTTCAATAATATTAGTAAATTACAGAACCTGGCAAGATACAATTGAATGTATTGATAGTATTTTGTGTAATGATTATCAGAATTTTGAAATTATTATTGTTGAAGTTTCCAACCAAAATAATTCTTTCCACGAGTTAGAAAAATATTCGGAAAATATAGAAAAAGTGAAAATTATAGAATTTCCTGAAAATAAAGGTTTTGCAGAAGCTAATAATATTGCAATAAAATACGTTTTAGAGCAAAATAAATCTGATTTTTTGTGGATTTTAAATAATGATACTGTTATAAAAAAAGATTCTATAACAGAACTTTTTAAATTTTATGAGAGTAAAAAAGATGAAAAAATAGGTTTTATTGGCTCAAAATTAATGTATTATGATAATCCTGAAATAATACAGACAGTTGGAGGAAAAATAAATAAATGGCTTGCAATTTCTAAATTGATTGGCAAAGGCGAAAAAGATATTGGACAGTTTGATAATCAAGACTTAAAGCCAGATTATGTAATTGGTGCGGCTATGTTTTTGCATAAAAAAATAATTTCGGAAATTGGCTTAATGCCAACAGGATATTTTCTTTACAGCGAGGATATTGACTGGTGTGTAACAGCACAAAAAGCTAATTTTGAGAATTTTACGGCAACAAAAAGTGTTGTTTTACACAAACAAGGTAAAACTATTGGAAATAAATATCTTGAAGAAGATTTTAATCCTATAACAGGAAAATATTTATATTCAAGCTATCTTAAATTTTTCAAAAAACATTATATAATTCATGTTCCAATGGCATATTTTATGCTCATAAAAAAAATGTTTGGTAGATTAGCACGCAATAAAAAAACAGAAGCAAAAATTATCTTAAACGTAATTATCGGAAAATAATGGCACATAAAAAGAAAGGACAACTAACGACAACAAGCGAATGGGCAAAACATTTGCGAAAATACCTGAAACGTAAATTTTGGAAAAAAGAGCGAAAAACTGGTAAAATAATGATAAAAAGAGATTAAGAATAATAAATGGGTGTTCTATTATAAAGTTTTATAACATAATTTTTATTTTAGAATCAGAAAACAATTAATATATTACAATATTAATTGTTTTTTTTATTGTATGCGTAGAAAAAAAATTACTTTTGTAATAATTTTATTTTTCACTAAGTAAAGTTTAAAAAATAAATAAAAGAACAAGTTAAAAACCGAAGTTATTATTTAATCTTTACTAAACAAGCCAATTAAAATGTTTATCACAGAAGACTTTGTTATGCTAAATCTTCCTAAAACAGGAAGTTCGTTTGCAAGAGCAGTATTGAAAGAACTTTACGACAGAGAACATAAAAGAACCTCGTTAATAAATAAATTTTTAATTAAATTAAAAATTATTTCTCCATTGTACAAAGAATTAGTCCTTCCAAATATTAAAATTCAAGGAGTTAAACAAGAATATGAGGAACATGGAACATACATTCAAATACCTAAGAATAATATAAATAGAAAAATTTTTTCTATAGTTAGAAATCCATACGATAGATTTTTATCTTCTTACGAATTTAGAGCGTGGGAAAGAAAACGACAGATTTCTGACGAATTAATTAACGAGCATTTTCCAACCTTTCCAAATCTAACAATAGATGATTACCTTAGATTACAAAAACTCACAATGAAATACGGAAGATTAGGTGGCAGGGAACTAAATTGCAAAATAGGAACTCAAAGTGTTCAATTTATTCAAATGTTTTTTAAAAATCCAAAGAAAGTTCTTGAAAATATTACAGACGAGTATATAGATTCTGATAAAGTTTTTGACGATATTGCAGATATTTCGTTTATAAAACAAGAAAATTTAAGAACAAATTTAATCAATTTTCTTTTACAAAATGGTTTTAATGAGAAAGATGTTAATTTTATTAATGACTTTAAACGAGTAAATACTACTAAAAAAATTTTTAAAGATAGAACTAAATTATGGACACAAAATTCAGTTGATTACATAAAAAAAGAAGAACGTTTAATTTTTAAAATATTAAAAAAATACGGTATTGAATATTCGTTTGATTTTGAATTAGGAGATAAAATTTAAGAAAAATGCAATTAAAATTAAAACTAAAATATGGTAAAAAAAAGTTTCTTCAATTGCGTTTTAATATCAATAAGATAAAAAAGGTAAAAAAACAGCGAAAATGGATAGAACTTAATAAAGAAAAATCGTCGTTAAATGAAAAAGTTTTTTGTATAGGTTTTGCCAAAACAGGTACTACTTCTTTGGAAAAAGCTCTTATAAATTTTGGTTATCAAATGGGTAATCAATATATTGGCGAAATACTTGTTGAGGATTGGTATAAAAAAAGATATAATAGAATAATAAATTTGAGCAAGTCGGCCGAAGCATTTCAAGATGCTCCATTTGGCTTACCTGAATTATACAAAATTTTAGATAAAGAATTTGAGAATAGTAAATTTATTTTAACAATTAGGAACGATGAAAATCAATGGTTTAGTTCACTGATAAAATATCATTCAAAAATGTTTGCAGACGGTGTGCGTATTCCAACAAAAAGTGATTTAGAAAATGCTAATTATATTTACAAAGGTTACGCATTGGATACAAAAAAAATGATTTACAATTTTCCTGAAATTCCACTTTACGACGTTGAATATTATAAAAATACATATCTAAAACATAATGAAGAAGTGAAAAAACATTTTAAATACAGACCGCAAGATTTACTTATTTTAAATATTTCAGAAGAAAATAGTTATCAAAAATTAGCAAAATTTCTAAATTTTAAAGTAAATAAAAACGACAAGTTCCCATGGGCAAATAAAACATCTGATTATCAAAGGAATAAATAATGGAAAAAATTTACATTACACAACCATCATTGCCTGATTTAGAGGAATATACAAAACTTTTAAAACAAATTTGGCAAAGCAAACAAATTACTAATAATGGCGATTTTCATAAAAAATTTGAGGCAGAACTTTGCAAATTTTTGAAAGTAGATAATATTTCTCTTTTTACAAATGGAACTTTAGCTCTTATTGTAGCATTGCAAGCATTAAGAATTACAGGTGAGGTAATTACAACACCATATAGCTTTGTTGCAACAACTCATGCACTGCATTGGAATGGAATAAAACCTGTTTTTTGCGATATAAATGAACATGATTTTAATATAAATCCAGATAAAATTGAAGCTCTTATTACTCCAAGAACAACTGCAATTATGCCTGTTCATGTGTATGGAAATCCGTGTGATAATGAGAAGATTCAACAAATTGCAGATGTTTACGGATTAAAAATAATATACGATGCTGCACATGCTTTTGGTGTAGAAAATAACAACAAAAGTGTTTTAGAATGGGGAGATTTGTCAATTTTGAGTTTTCATGCAACAAAAACTTTTAATACTGTTGAGGGTGGAGCAATAATAGCCAAAGATGAGAAATTAAAAAAACGAATAGATTATCTCAAAAATTTTGGTTTTGCAAACGAAACGACCGTAATTGGTTATGGAATAAATGCAAAAATGAACGAATTAATATCAGCTTTTGGACTATTACAACTAAAAAGTATTGAAAATGAAATTGAAATTAGAAAAGAAAAAACAATTTTATACAGAAATTTATTAGCAAATATTGAAGGAATTACAATTTTTGAAGATTTTGAAAACGTAAAGCATAATTATTCATATTTTCCTATACTTATTGATAAAAATAAATTTGGAAAAACAAGAGATGAACTTTATGAAAGATTAAAAAAAAATAATATTTTTCCCCGAAGATATTTTTATCCACTAATAAGTCAGTTTCCTGCATATAAAGGGCTTGTGTCTTCTAAAAAAGAAAATTTGCCTGTTGCTACAAAAAACGCTGAACAAATTTTATGTCTGCCATTGTATTCAAAATTAAAAAGCACAGAAATTGAAATAATAGTAGAAATAATTACAAGTTTAAAAATAGTTTTATGAAAATAGCAATAATGCAACCTTATATTTTTCCACATATTGGTTATTTTCAGCTAATTAATGCTGTAGATAAATTTATTTTGCTTGACACTGTTCAATTTATAAGACATGGTTGGATTGAACGAAACAGAATTTTAAAGCAAGATAACGGCTGGATTTACATAAAAATTCCTTTGGAAAAACACAGCAGAAACACTCAAATAAAAGATATAAAAATAAGAAAAGAAAACTGGCAAGATAAAATATTTGCACAACTGCAACAGTATAAAAAAAAAGCAAAATATTACAATAATGTAATAGAATTATTATCTAATATTTTAGAGAAAAAATATGAAACAATTACAGAATTAAATTACGAAATTATAAAATCAATATGTTCGTATTTAGAAATAAAAACACCTGTTTCAATTTTTTCGGAAAATAATTTAGAAATTGAAAAAGTAAATAACGCAGGAGAATGGGCTTTAAATATTTCAAAAAAAGTAAAAGCAGGCACTTATATAAATCCAGTTGGCGGGAAAAAGCTTTTTGATAAAGAAAAATTCACAAATAATAATATTGAACTTAAGTTCATAGTAGCAAACAATATATCATATTCTCAAAAGAGAGAAAACTTTGAAGATGGATTGTCAATTATTGATGTAATGATGTTTAATTCGCCCGAAGAAATAAAAATAATGTTAGAAAAATACACCTTAATTTAATGAAAAGAATTGCAATACATAGTGTTCCACGTTCAGGTTCTTCGTGGTTAGGACAAATTTTTAATAGTTCGCCAGATGTTATTTTTAAATTTCAACCATTATTTTCTTATGCTTTTAAATCTTTTTTAGATGAAAAAACATCAATTCAAAAAATTGATGTTTTTTTTGAGAAACTGGCAACAACAAACGATGATTTTATTGACCAAAAATTACAGATAGATAATGGAAATTATCCCAAGTTTATTAAAAATAATCCACAGTTCATTTGCTACAAAGAGGTTCGCTATCATTATATTATAGAAAATTTATTGCAAAAAAATAGAGATATAAAAATAGTTGGAATAGTTCGAAGTCCTTTTGCGGTAATAAATTCGTGGTTAAAAGCTCCAAAAGAATTTAGAAAAGAATTAGGCTGGAACGAAATTGAGGAATGGCGTTATGCTAAAAAAAAAAATGATAACAAAAAAGAAGAATACAATGGTTATGAAAAATGGAAGGAAATTGCGACCCTTTTTTTAAGATTGCAAAATAAATTTCCTGAAAATTTTTATCTTCTTAAATACTCAGATTTACTTGCAAATCCAGAAAAAACAGTAGAAAAAATATTCTCGTTTTGTGAAATAACTTATTCCTCCCAAACAAAAAATTTCATAAAACAAAGTATTTCTACTCAAAAAAGTGATGCTTACTCTGTTTTCAGAAATAAAACTATAAAAAAAGATATAGAATATAAAAAAAATCTGAATCCAATAATACAAAAAGAAATTTTTGAAGATATTAAAGATACAAAATTTGAACAATTTTTATAGATAATTGTATGAATATGAAAAAGCTTAAAATAAGCGAATTACAGAAAATTCCTATAGAAATGTATCAAAATAATGTATCTCAAAAACCACTTGTTTCTGTTTGTGTTCAAACTTATATGCACGAAAAATATATTACACAATGTCTTGATGGAATTTTAATGCAGAAAACAAATTTTGAATTTGAAATATTACTTGGAGAAGATGAATCTAAAGATAAAACTCGTGAAATTTGTATTAAATATGCAAAAAAATATCCTGATAAAATAAAATTATTTTTACATAAACGAGAAAATTTAATTAAAATAAATGGAAATCCTTCTGGAAGATTTAATTTTCTTTACAACTTACATAGTGCCAAAGGAAAATATATTGCTCTGTGTGAGGGAGATGATTATTGGACGGACTCATTAAAACTTCAAAAACAAGTAGATTTTTTAGAAGCAAACGAAGATTATGCAATTTGTTTTCACAATATGGAAATATTTTTTGAAAACAGCCCAGAAAAGAAACATTATTCTAATATAAATCAAAAAGAAATTACGACAATAAACAATTTGGCAGTAAATAATTACATATTTACTGCATCATGCGTTTTTAGAAACAACAATATTGATTATCCAGAATGGCTAACAGAAACACCTGTTGGAGATTACCCATTATTTATGCTAAATGCAAAATACGGGAAGATTAAATATATTGATCAAATAATGGGTGTATATAGGAAACACGATGGAGGAGTTTGGGCAAATAAAAATTACGAATATACAAGCATTAATTTTCTGAAAACACGTGAGTTACTAATTGGAAATTTTGACGAAAAGACTAACAATATCCTC
>JAOZQN010000024.1:23703-24743 GCA_029932195.1 Bacteroidales bacterium
ACTGAAGCTAAAATATATTTTGATAAAGCTAAAAAATATGCAAGTAAATTTAAAATTGTATTAGCTTCATTCAATTACCTTGCTAAACTTTTTATCAAATTAGTGAAAATTTCGTAATTTAATCATAAAGCATCCATTCGTATTTTGTTTCCTTTAAGTATCTTTCAACTTCCGAATAGTTTTCTATAACATCTTTAAGTGAAAAAGGATTAGTTCGTTTTAAATTTACTTCTGGGTTTTGATTTTCTATATCCAAAAAATTACATACTTTTTTATATGCTTTTACTGGATTCTCTAAAATATCATCTTCATAAGTTAAAAACAAAGATTTTTTATTGTTTATTAATTTTTTAGTATTTTCATAAAAGCTATCAAGATATTTAAAATGCTTAATAATAGATTTTTCCTCATGAAACCACAAACAAGATTCACAATCTATTTTAATAGTTGTTATTTTTTTTACTTTTTGTTTTGTATGATGAATTTTTGTTTTTCGAGCAAACATGAATGAAATAAATTGCTTTAAATAATTTTTTCTTTCTATTAAAATAAAATGATTAAAATCTAATATAGTTATTTTTTCTATAAAAACATCTAAATCTAAGCTAATTGAAGTCTCTTTATGCAATTGATTTTGTGAACTTTTTAATTCAAAACCATAAAATTCTGATAAATTTTGAATCATTTTTATTTTCAATAAATCAACAGAGTTTTCATACATAAACTTTAAATAATTTTTACTTTGTTTAGGATAAAATTCACCATCCCATTTTATTTTTGAATGTTGATTTAATAAATCAGCCAATACTGTACTGCCTACACGTCCAATATGTAATACAAAAATATTTGCTTTACGCTTTTTTTTACTTTTATTTTTCAGTAATAAATATCTAAAAAATAATAAGTAGGAATATAAAAATTTATTCTTTTTAATTATTCTTTTCATACAATCTTTATTCATAATTAACGTTTTTTTGCCAAATATTTTATAACTTTCTGTTTTGCAAACAATTTGAATTTAAAAACAGACAAAATTATAT
>JAOZQN010000351.1 GCA_029932195.1 Bacteroidales bacterium
CTTGTATTTATTTGATATATAAATTGTTATCTATTTCCGTCCAGACACTACTTACTCTTCATTTCCGAGAATTTTTTCGGCGAGTTGTGCAAAGTCTTCGTCGTTATGTTCTATGTTTTCGTAATTTTCTTTTGCCCAAATTTCAATTTTTGTGTCAAGTCCTATTAATTGTAATTCTTTTTTTGCTCCTATCAAATTTAATAAATTTTTTGATACTAAAATTCTATTATTTCCGTCCAAACTGACTTCTGCTGTGTTCTTGTAAAATCCTCTTAAAAACTTGCTGTGTTCTCGGTTGTAGGGGTTTAATTTCTTGCGTATTGCATCTACCTGTCGTTCCCATTCGTCTATTGGATAAAGAATTAGGCATTTCTCAAAAATGTCTTTTTTAACAACATAACTATCTATCACAGAATCTGTTATCTGCTTTTTATAAGCTGACGGAAAGAGAAATCTCCCCTTCGTGTCAAGTTTGCATGTAATATCTCCTATAAAAGTTGTCATGGTTTAAAAATGGTATTATTTGAGACTGTAAAAATATAAAAAAAACACACAAATAACCATTTTTCACCACTTTTCTACACTTTTTTTTTATTGTTTGTTTTACTTACTGGTTTACAAATAGTTTCATCAAATTTATTTTTTATTTTTTCAAAAGAATTTTATAATTAGAAAAAAGTATTTATTTTAGCTTTTTAAAATTTGAAAAAATGGCAAATAAAAAAAATCAATACTTAGATGTAGAAGGCGTTTTAAAAAAACGTTTTAAAGGAAAATATAAATTTATTCCAAAATTTTTGATTAATTATTTAAAACGAAAAGTTCATCAAGAGGAACTTAATCGTATATTAAAAAAACATGAAAATATTGAAGGTCTGGCTTTTGCAAAAGCAGCATTAGAAGAGTCTAACGTAAAAGTAGAAATAGAAGGAATAGAAAATATTGATAAAACAAAAACTTATGTATTAGCAGCAAATCACCCACTTGGAGGGCTTGATGGGATTGCTCTTTTATACAAAATGGGAACATTGGTAGGTAAAACTAAAGCAATTGTAAATGACCTTTTATTGAGTATAGAAAAATTTAAACCACTATTTGAGGGAGTAAATGTTTATGGTAAATTCACCAAAGAACAAATACAGATTTTAGATGAATTATACAGGAGTGATAACCAGATAGTTGTTTTTCCTTCAGGTATGGTTTCACGTAAAATAAAAGGTAAAATACAAGATTTAGAGTGGAAAAAAAGTTTTATAAAAAAAGCCGTTCAATACAAACGAGATGTGATTCCTGTATTTATTGATGGTAGAAATTCAAATTTTTTTTATAGATTTGCAAACTTCAGAAAATTCATTGGCTTTAAATTTAACATAGAACTAATTTTTCTGCCAGACGAAATGTTTCTATACAGGAATAAAACCATAACAATAAAATTAGGTAAACCAATTCCTTATAAGACATTTGATAAAAGTAAACCAATAAAAGAATGGGTAAAAATTGTTAGAGAAAAAACCTACGCTTTAGATAAATAATGAATAATTAATAATGAACAATGAATAATTTTGCTGACGCTTGCGATACAAGACTATACGAAATTTAGAAATGTCATTTTTATTTGTTCAACTAAGTAGATTGACAATTTTAAATTTACGATTTACGATTGGTTTACACTTGATAATCAGGAGTAAATTAATTGTCAATTATCCATTTTAAATTGTCCATCTAACTTACTTAAAAAATGAGTAGAAAAAATTCAATCCTATTTCTTAATAAAATTAACAATCAAACGATTAAAATAAATATAAATTATGGAAAAAATTATCTCCGCAATAGATAAAAACCTTATAAGAAAAGAGCTAACCAAAGAAAGATTTGTAAAAAAAACTAACTATGGTAGCAACGAAGTATATATCATCACACATCATGATTCTCCAAATACAATGTTGGAAATAGGCAGACTTAGAGAGATTTCGTTCCGAAATGCTGGAGGTGGCACAGGTAAAGAAGTTGATATAGACAGCTACGATACTGCAGAAGTGCCTTATAAACAGCTAATTGTATGGGATCCAGAAGAAGAAGAACTCCTTGGCGGATACCGATTTATTTATCTTAATAATATACCAAAAGATAAAGATGGAAGTATAGATTTGGCGACGAAAAGACTTTTCAATATGTCCGAAGATTTTATTAAAAATTATTTACCATACACTATTGAACTTGGACGCTCGTTTGTTCAGCCTCGTTTTCAGGCAGTTGGTGCTGGGAGACAAGCAATTTTTGCTCTGGATAATTTGTGGGACGGTCTTGGAGCTTTATCTTTAATTTTCGAAGATTCTAAATACTTTTTTGGAAAAGTAACAATGTACACACATTTCAATCGTTTTGGACGAGATTTATTATTGCATTTTTTTAAAAAACATTTTTCAGATAAAGATAATTTATTAAGCCCAATAAAACCACTTGAAGGAGAGACAGATATATCTAAAATAAAAGAAGTTCTTACGGAAGATACTTACAAAAAAGATATAAGATTACTTGGAGCAAAACTGAGAGAGCTTGGTGAAAATATTCCGCCACTTATTAATACTTACATGAATATTTCTCCAACTCTAAAAGTTTTTGGAACAACAGTAAACGACCACTTTGGAATGGTGGAAGAAACTGCCTTAATGATAACAATGCAAGATATTTACGACAGTAAACAACGTAGGCATTTATCCTTAGAAAATAAAAGTCTAATAGAAAGAAATTGAGTTATCGTGTTTTGAGTTATCAAGTTATCGTGTTGTGAGTTTCGCAATGCGAATAAATAAATATAACTCAAAAACGAACAACACGATAACTCAAAGACACGACAACTCAAAAACTAATAACACGACAACTTGTTTTTGATTTTTCGTGTTGTAAGTTCGCAAAGCGGTCTGTAAATACCTTTGGCACTTGCCAAGTCTATTGCTGAAAATTTTGCAAAATATAATTTTAAAATAGAACTTGTTAAAAATAAAAAATAAAATGATTAGTAAAGAAATAAAAAAATCATTAGAAGAAGCTAAAAAAACTAATCAATTATATATTTCGCATGAAATAATAACACCCGAACTTTGGAGTGAAATTTTTAAATTAACTAATTTACAAGAGCTTGATTTTTCAGCAAATCAAATAACAGAAATACCAAAAGAAATAAGAGAATTAACTAATTTACAAACACTTTATTTTTGGGAAAATCAAATAACAGAAATACCAAAAGAAATAGGAGAATTATCTAATCTAATAGAACTTCTTCTTTGGGGAAATCAAATAAAAAAAGTACCAAAAGAAATAGGAAAATTATCTAATCTCCAAGGACTTCATTTTGACGGAAATCAAATAACAGAAATACCAAAAGAAATAGGAAAATTATCTAATCTCCAAGGACTTTATCTTGCAAAAAATCAACTAAAAAAATTACCAAAAGAAATAGAAGAACTAACTAATTTACAAGTTTTTGATTTTTCAGAAAATCCTGTTTCTATTCCGCTAAATTTTGAATTTATAAATTTTAAATTGTTTGAAAATCTTAAATTGGAAAATTTATCAGATAAAATAAATTTGATTATAGGAAAAAATGGAACTGGCAAAACGTCCATTTTGCAAGCTATAACTTTTGCCCTCGTAAACGAAGACAACAAAGAAATTAATATAAAACTTGAAAAATATATAGGTAAAAAATTAAAAAAAAAAGAAAATCTGCCTTTAAATTCAAGTTTTTTGAACCAAAATAAAGACAAACAGAAAAACGAAGCAATTGTTAAAACTATTTATTCCGAAAATATTATTAAAAAAATTGCTATTTCAAATAGAATAAACGAACTAGATTTTAAAATTAAAAACAATAATTTACTTTTATCTTATGGTTCAAATTTATTTCACGAAAAAGATATTTTTAATTATAAAATAATAGAAAATCTTGTGAATGGAAATGCGGAGAGCTACAGTATTTTTTCTATTTTTAACGATTTTACAGATAAATTTATAGACCCTACTCAAACTTTACGTCAATTAAAAGCAAAAACAAAAACAAATAAGGACGTTACAGAAGTTCATAATATCTTATTAAAAACATTAAACAATTTTTTGGAACTTCAAGAAATAGAAAAATTCCAAATTGTAGAAGCAACAGACGAATATTTTTATAGCAACGAAAAAGGACAAAATTTTTTATTGTCGGAATTAAGCGAAGGCTATCGTTCTAATATTTTGCTTGTTAGCAATATTTTAGTCCATATACTTTCTGCTCGTAAAAAATTTTCTAACAAAGTTTCGAATATTTTTAGCAAAGTAACTGGCACAGTTTTAATAGATGAATTTGACAAACATTTGCACCCCACTTGGCAATATGTTTTTATATCTAAATTAAGAGAGATTTTACCAAATATACAGTTTTTCTTAAGCACACAAAATCCATTGTCGGTGCAAGCGGGAGTTGGTGGAAAAGTAATAATTTTAGACAATAAAGAAGTGATTATCAAAGAGCTTGAGTCTAATAGCATTGAAGTTATTTTGAATGAATATTTTGATTTTAATAGTAATTTTTTTGATAAAAAAACAGAAGAACTATTTGCCAATTTTTATGATAGAATTAAATTTTTATCAGAAAATAAAATGAATTTAAAAACTGATAAAGATTTTAAAAAGATTATTACAAAACTCTCTAAACGAGGAGAAGAGGTTGTTGATATTGTTTTTGGAGAATTAAGACGGTTGGAAATAAAAAATAATAAGGACAAAAAATGAGAAAGATTAACAAAACAAAAATTCCAACTTGCTTAACAGAAGAATATAAAAATACAACAAAAACAGTTCAACAAGACCGAACAGAACGTTGGGAAAAACGAGTTAAAAATAATAAACAATCATCTTTTAGCTGGTATGGATTAAATAATGATTGTTTTATTCCCAAATTGTTGGAAATTACAAACGAACATTGTTCGTTTTGCGACAAATCTATTGATGCAGATGTTGCTCAAATAGAGCATTTTAAACCAAAAGTAAAATATCCAAAATCGGCTTTTGATTGGAATAATCTTTATGCTATTTGCTCGGCATGTAATTTAAGAAAAAAAGATAGGTATAATTCTAATTTATTAAAACCAGATATAAAAAATTATAAATTTGAAAATCATTTTGAATTTAAGACCAAAACAGGCTTTATTATTTCAAAAAACAATAAAGCTCTGATAACTATTGATTTTTATAAATTAAATAGAGCAGTATTATTAAAAAAACGTAAAGAAGAATTAAAAAAAATAGAAGGTAGAATTTCGGATAAAATAAAAATCAATAAATTAGAATATCTAAATAATTTTTGTCAAAATAAAACATCTAATAATATAACTACTGATAATGAAATAATTATAAAATTTATATCTGAAGAAATAAATCAATTTGCTTACAGAAATTTTATTGAATATTGTTATTCTATTTAAATAGAAACTTAAAGACTAAAACTTAAAAACTCAAAATATGACTTTTACAGAAAAAATAAATAAGGATATAAAATTAGCAATGAAATCAAAAGAAAAACAAAAGCTTGAAACGCTTAGAGCAGTAAAAGCTCAAATTCTTTTGGCAAAAACAGAAGGAGGAGCATCGGAAGAATTATCTGACGAAAGAGGAATTGCTATTTTGCAAAAAATGGTAAAACAAAGAAACGACTCTGCCGAACTCTACAAACAACAAGCAAGAACAGACCTCTACGAAAAAGAAGTAATGGAGGTGAAATTTCTTATGCCATACTTACCTGCACAACTTTCCAGCGAAGAGTTAGATGGTATTATTTTGGAAATAATAAAATCGCAAAATGCAACTTCTATGAAAGATATGGGAAAAGTTATGGGTGTTGCATCTAAAAAACTACAAGGCAAAGCAGATGGCAAAGTTATTGCAATGAAAGTAAAAAAACTTTTAGCTTAGTCTTCTTTAGTTAAAAGTTAAAAAGTATAAAGTTATAACTTTATACTTTTTAACTTTATACTTTAAAACTTTTTACTTTTAACTACTTCTTATGCAAGAACTTTCATACAGCGAACAACGATTTAAAGCACTCTCCGACGCAAGTTTCGAGGCTATTTTTATAATAAAAGAAGGCTATATTATTGAAACAAACAAAACTGTTTTTGATATTTTTGGATACGAAAAATTTGAATTAGACGGACAGTTTGCTTCAATAATTATTGCTCCTGAAAGAAGAGAAGATGCCAAAGAAAAAATGCTTACTGGATACGAAGAACACTATAAATCAATAGGTATAAAAAAAGATAATACTCGAATAGATATTGAGATTAGAGGAAAAATGATTAATTATCGTGGCGAAGAAGTTCGAGTAACCGCAATAAGAGACATCACTAAACGGACAAAAGCCGAAATAGCCCTAAAAAAAAGTGAAAAAAATTACCGACAAGTTGTATCTTCCATATCCACAGTTATTTGGAAAGCAGAGTTTGATAAAAACAATAAAAGATACAAAGAATATATTTCTCCTGTAGCAGAGCAAATGATAGGTCTCCCACCAAACACAATAAAAAATGACTGGGATAGATTTTTTGGTTATGTATTAAGAAGTGATTTAACAAAATTAGTCAGACAAGCCGTGTGGGTGAGAAAAAACCTTGGTGAAAAATTCAAATTAGAATATAGAATTGT
>JAOZQN010000352.1 GCA_029932195.1 Bacteroidales bacterium
ACTAACTTATTTACAGCCCACGATTATCATCGTGGGTTATCAATAGGTCGTCCTTACGGACTTTATGGACGCACACTAATTAGTGTCTGTCCATACAGTCGGCTACTTTACAAATTAGACCTACAATATTTTTGGAACTAACTTATTTACAGCCCACGATTATCATCGTGGGTTATCAATAGGTCGTCCTTTTGGACTAAAAAGACAAATACTAATTAGTTTTAATAGAAACACAAAAATACTTATTTTTATATAAAATACAAGTTTTTTGCAAGACAAAAGCATGTTTCTAAAATTATGTATTTCATAGATTTAAAGTTTTATTTTGTGTTATTAGTATTATTTAAAACAATTCCACCCCATTCTACAAGTGTAAAACCAGTTCTTTTTGTTGATTTTAGTTTTTGAGGTTTTATTTTTTGGCTTGCATCTGTTTTTGCAAAAAGAATATAAACTCGCAATTTGGAGTTTGGTTTTGGCGATACGTCTAATTTTGCAACTTGGTCGCATAACTACCAATATTTTATACATTACTACTTTATTTATTCTTTTCCGCCCACCAGTCCAATATTTCTTTTTGTCGTTCTTTTTCTGAAACGGAACAATTTATCAAGGAAAAAGGAAATGGTTTGTTGAATCTGTAAGAATCAATAAGATTCATTACCTGTCCTCCAACGGTAGATTCTTCTCCGACAGGCGATTTTAATGTGGTTGTTGCGATTGCTCTTTCTATACAACATGCCGGTTGTTCTGAATCAATCATCTTTATCAGTTTAGGGATGTCATTTTTGGTTACCCAAGTAGAATTGGCTTGTCCAATTACAATGAGGATGTTAGAATTTTTCGTTACATTTTTTTTCAAAGGTAATAATTCTACAAACTCCATAACTGTTATACTGTCAAATGACAAAAAATTGTTTTCATCAAAATGTTTTTTATTTGTATAATCAATAGTTTCAATATTATCACCAAGTTTTTTATATATTTCATATTCAGGAATAAAATACACCCCCAAAAGCATAGCTAATATCACTATAGGTCTGTAAATTTGTTTGACTTTGAAATTTACCATTTTTCTCATCAACACCCCTAAAACAAAGAAACCCAACAGTGCTACGAATAATGAAAGTATTGCTATTTGGTACATTATTAGTCCACCTGGCCAACCCGTGCCAATAAACAAAACTCCGGTTGTAGCAATTGAACAGCCCATATAAGTTAATCGAGTAACAAATTTGGTATATACATTTTCTGTTTTTGTATATATTTTAAAAAAATATGCAACACTCAGCGGGAATAACGAAAATTCAAAAAGAATACTGCCTGTTTCAGTACCTGTTGATATTAGGACATATCCAATAAGAACTAATACAGCTGCAAGTAGTTCTATTTTAATTAATTTGTCTGATAAAGTATCTGCAATTTTGGTTAACATTTCAGGTTGTTTACTGTCTAACATAATTTTATTTAATTTATTGATAAAAAATATTTTTTTGCATTTTCCATAAATACCAAATTCAAGGAATCTTTTTGATATTTTAGAATTAAAATTTATTATTGTAAATGAGTATTTTAAAATACTAAAAAAAAATATTTTGTGTTATTAGTATTATTTAAAATAATCCCACCCCATTCCACAAGTGTAAAACCTGTTCGTTTTGTGGTTTTTAGAATTTGTGGTTTTACTTTTTGGCTTGCATCAGTTTTTGCGTATAAAATATAAACTCGCAGTTCGGAATCTGGTTTTGGGTTTACGTCAAGAATTGCAACTTGGTCGCACTCTTCGTTTATCATAAAATGGACAAAATTATAATCGTTTTGTTTCATCAAAGGCATCCAAAAAGTTATAAAATCATTTCTCTCGTAGTCGTTTAAGCCTAATTTTGTGAGAGTAGAGTCCAAAAACTGCAAAGTTTCCTCTTTTTTTACCACAAAACCAGTCTCAAAATCAGATGCTTCAAAATTTTCGTTATTTATACCGTCCCAAAATAAATATCGGTGTTTGCTGTTATCTTTTTTATTGATTAAATCTCCATTTGGCTTTGCTACAACTTGCCAACCATCGCCATAATCGGGGTAAGTATTAGACAATTTGCCGTTGAAATTAAGTTTTACATCTACAATAGTTTCTTCTTCTGGATAAAGATAGATTACTGGTTTACGAGTGCCATTTCTTAATCCATCAAATTCAATTTGTAAAATTGTGTCCTTTACGGACGAAATAGTATAGCTTTCCAAAGAACCAAGTTGGCTTCCAATGTATATTTTAATTGTGCTATCTTTTTGATAAGAATAACTGAAGCGAATTCCACCAGATTGTTGCTTCCCTTCAAAATTTAAATTAAAAGTGCTGTCTTGATACTCCAAGGTTGCATTGTAGTGAGCACAACTACCTCCATGTCTATCTCCAAACAATGCTTCTTCCTCCTCATCAATTTGTGCTTGTGCAATTCCAAACAAAAATATAAATACTATTAAAAATAAATTTTTCATTTTAATATTTTTTAAGATTAATATTATGACAAAAGTAATTAAAAAATTTTAAATTTGTTTTTTTAAATCTTAATTTTCATGAAAAAAAGTTTATTATTACTTAGCTTTATTGTTCTTACTCAAATACTTATTGCTCAAACTTCTGAATTTACAGATGCAAGAGACGGTAAAAAGTATAAAACTGTTCAAATTTTAGAGCAAACTTGGATGGCAGAAAACCTAAATTTTGAGCATCAAGATTCGTATATTTATGAAAATAAAGAAATCTACGGACATGTTTACGGACGATTATATACTTGGGAAACAGCTCAAAATATTTGCCCTGATGGTTGGCACTTACCCACTGATTTTGAGTGGGATATACTCATTCATAGCATAGATGACCCAAGTTATTCGGGAGGCAAATTAAAAACTTATACGCATTGGAGTTATCCAAATACAGGAGCATCTTATCTTGTGGGATTTAATGCAATGCCTGGCGGTTTTTATTCCACAGAAGAGAATTTTAAAGAACGACAATTTAGAGCCTATTTTTGGTCGCAAACAGAACATAATCAGGATAGTGCAGGTGTTTTAATTCTTAAAAATAAATCAGCTTGGGCTAACAGAACTTCCGAAAACAAACAAAAGGCTTTCTCTGTAAGATGCCTTAAAAATAAAAAATAAAAACATGAAAAAAACATACTTTATTATAATTATATTTTTATTGTCAATAAATATTATTGTAGCACAAACTTATTCAACAAAAGATAAAAAAGCTATAAAATTTTACAAGAAAGCAGAAAGATTTTATGACAAACCTAATTATGATAAAACTATAATTTTTTGTAATAAATCAATTGAAATTGATGAAAATTTTATAGAACCATATATTTTGCTTTCTAAAACTTATTATCGTTTGGGAGATACAGATAATGAGGTTTTTTATTTGAAAAAATCTTTAGAAATTTATCCTGAACAAGAAGCAGTAGTTTTAACTATTGCAAATATAGAATTTGAACGAGAAAAATATAAAGAAGCACAAAAATATTATGATAAATATTTAAAATTCAAACATATAGAAAACAGAAAGAATGTATTACTTAAGATAGAAATCTGCAAATTTAGGATAAATGCGATAGAAAATCCTGTTTCTTTTGAGCCAATAAAATTGCCTGCAACAATCAATAGCACGCAAAGCGAATATTTTCCCTCGCTTACTCCCGACGAAAATACTCTAATTTTTACACGGCAAGATGGCATTCAGGAAGACCTTTATGTTAGTTACAAAAATGACACAAGTTGGACGGAGGCAAAAAGTATTAGCAGTAATATAAATACAGATAAAAACGAGGGGGCAAGTTCAATCTCTGCCGATGGTAGTGTTATGCTTCTCACGAGGTGTTTGCAAAGAGAAGGCTGTGATATTTTTTTAACATATATTGAAAATAACGATTGGATTGAGCCATATAAAATTGGAAATTCTATAAATTCAACAAGCTGGGACTCACAGCCTTGTATTTCTGCTGATGGTAATACTATTTATTTTGTAAGCACCCGTCCAGGAGGAATGGGTGGAATTGATATTTGGAAAATTGAACGCAAAAAAAATGGAGCTTGGTCTAATGCAATAAATCTTGGAGCAACTATAAATACAAAAGGTAACGAAACAAGTCCTTTTATTCACCCTGATAATCAGACACTTTACTTCTCTTCCAACTTTTGGACTGGAATGGGAGGCATGGATTTATTTTTATCCAGAAAAAATAAAAAAGAGGAATGGGGAACTCCTCAAAACATTGGCTATCCTATTAATACTAAGCAAGATGAGCGTAGGATAATTGTAAATACAAAAGGAGATTTAGCATATTTTTCGTCAGATAGAGATGGTCTTAATCAACATGATTTATTTCAATTTTATTTACCAAAAGAAAGCCAAGCAAAAAGAACTATTTATGTTAAAGCCAAAATTTTTGATGCCGAAACAAATAAAAGAATTACTGCTAATTATGAAATTATTAATCTGAAAAACAATAAATTAACAAATAAGGATTCAATTATTTCCGAATTTATTGTTTGTTTGCCAACCGATAACGATTATTTATTAAATGTTGCAAAAAATGGGTATTTATTTTATTCCGAAAATTTTTCTTTAAAAGACTTATCTGACACAATAAATTTTTATAATATAGATATTTATATGAAACCAATAAAAATTGGAGAAAAAATAGTTCTTAAAAATATATTTTTTGAAACAGATTCTTATAAAATAAAAGAAAAATCGTTTGCAGAATTAGATAAATTGGTTTCTTTTTTGAGACTAAATCCTACAATAAAAATAGAAATTGGTGGACATACTGATAATGTTGGCACAAAAAAGCACAACGATGAATTATCGGAAAATAGAGCAAAATCGGTTAAGGAATATCTTGTAAATAAGGAAATTAAGGCAGATAGAATTAGTTATAAAGGCTACGGATTTTCGCAGCCAATTGCAAGTAACAAAACAAAACAAGGCAGGTCGCAAAATCGCCGAACAGAGTTTAAGGTAACAAATTAATTTTAAATAAGTCTTACATATAACTTAAACCCGCAAGCGCTTGAAAAACCTTGTGGCGTTTGCTTACATAAAATAAAAATAAAAATAAAAAAACCATTCTTAATTTCTATTATTTTGTTAGTATCTACTACAATGTATTCACAGGAAGCAGAACCAGAACCTTATGATACAGAAAGTGGAGTTATTATAAAATCTGAAAACATAAAAAGTTTTACAAAAAGCTCAAACTCTGATTTTTATACCGAATTTAAAGAAACAGGTGTTGGAATTTGGGTTGATACCTCAAAATGGATAGTAACTAATAGGAGTAGTGGAATAAGTTTTAAACATAAAGATAAATATTTTTTGGAAACAAATTTTTATTATTATAAAAACTACTCGAAAAGAACAAACGACGAAAATGCCGAAGCAGAAATAGATATATGGGAAGGCACTTTTAGTAATTTTAATTTAAAAACAAAAGAAACAAGAAATGTTAATGGAACAGAAATTATTTTTCTTGATGCTGACGGAGATTTTGGTTCTACACCAGAAACAATGCTTGGTTACAGCAAGGCTACCGAAAACGGAACAATAACTTTTAGGGCAGTAATTGCAACAAAAAACCTATCATTTTTTGAAGCCGATATAATAGAATTGCTAAATGGACTTGTTGTAAAACAATAATAAAAAGACAATAAAATTCACTCTGTAAATAATCCATTGACAATCCATAAGCCCACCCCAACCCTCCCAAAGGGAGGGAGCTTTGCTTTCCCTTTGGGAAAAGTAAAAACGAAAAAAAGAACTCCCTCCCTTTGTTGGGGTGGGCTTATCAATGGATTATTTACAGACTGATAAAATTTATCATTAAACAGCTATAATAAAATTATAGCATATAAATAAATAGAATGAAAAAAACATCTTTATTAGTGCTTCTATTATTATCAATAATTATAGCAAAATCACAAGAAGATAGTTCGACGATAAGAAATTATGCTCCAAAAATATTCTTGGACTGTAACAGTTGTGATATGCAACACATAAAAAACGAAATTTCGTTTGTAAACTATGTCAGAAATAGTAAAGTTGCTGATATTCATATTCTTATAAGTCAGCAAAGAGCAGGAAATGGAGGCAGTGAATATACTTTTATGTTTTTGGGACAGCAAAATTTTGAAGGAAAAAATGATACTCTAAAATTTGTAAGTTTACCAGATAATACTTCAAGTGAAATTAGGGATAAACAAATTAAATTCCTGAAAATGGGATTAATACAATATGTTTCCCACACTAAACTGATTGACTTGATAGATATAAATTATGAAAAATCGCAAGAACCAGAAGTTGTTGTGGATAAATGGAATAACTGGGTTTTTAGTGCAAATTCAAGTGGCTGGTTTAGAGGCGAATCTTCTTATACTAATATTAATGTTTGGTCTCGAATTGAGGCAAATAAAGTTACAGAAGAATGGAAAATAGAATTTGATTTATCTAATAGTTTTAGTGAAGCCAAATATATTTTTCCTGATGAAACTATTAGTAGTATAAATAGGTCGTATTCTGGTGGTGCTATTGTAGTTAAAAGTTTTGGGGAACATTGGTCGGCAGGTATAACATCAAATGCAGGAAGTTCTACTTTTAGTAATTTGGACTTT
>JAOZQN010000898.1 GCA_029932195.1 Bacteroidales bacterium
AAAAACATTATATACGTAATAATCAATTAATTATAAACTCCGAAACTTCAGTAAGGATATAATAATAAAAAAAATAAATATAGATGAACAATAATTTTAAAATAGATAGTTGTATAAAACAAATAAATATAGAAAATTATCAAGGTATAAAAAAAACTTTTATAAAAAATATTCCAGAAGATATACAATGGATATTTTTTACAGGTAAAAATGGTTTTGGGAAAACATCTATTTTGCGTGGAATTTTTATACTTTTGCAAGATAAAAAATTTGCAGAAGGAGAAATGAAAGGCTCTTTTATTGAATTTAAAACTCCAAATAAAAGTCTCCCTTCGCCACATATTAATGGAATTGGAACAAAAAATGAAAGTAAATTTGCTAAATTTTCAGATTTCACAAATATAGTCGCCTATGGAGCAAAGCGAACAGATTTACGTAGCGATACACAGAGTCCAAAAATACACGCAAACCTTTTTGAAGAGGATAGTAGGCTATATAATTTTGAAAGTATGTATAAAGATTTTAAACTTTTTCTAAAAAAGAATAAATTTAAAATAGAAAAATTTGAAAGATTATTAACTGCAATTATTCCCAATTTAAGTAAAATTGATATAAGTAGAAAAGACTCAAAAGTAATTTATTTTGAAAAAGACGACAATGACTACGAGTTGCCTCCTGTAAATTTCAATCAACTTGCAATGGGTATGCGAAGTATTATTGCTATGATTTCGGATATGGTTTACAGATTTACCGATGGAACTTTTGAATTTGAATTTAATAAAAATAATCAAACAGATTTAGAAGGAATAGTTCTAATAGACGAATTTGACGCACACCTCCACCCAAAATGGCAAAAAAAACTCGTTGAAAAACTTACCAATTTATTTCCAAAAGTTCAATTTATAGTTTCTACCCATAGCCCAATTCCTCTGCTTGGTGCTCCCAAAAATACCGTTATCCTAAATGTGAATAGAACAAAAGAAAACGGGATTATCGCACAAAAACTTGATATTGATTTTACTACACTTACACCAGATTCTATTTTTACCTCTAAAATATTTGATTTAGAAACCATATTATCGAATAAAGCATTAGAGAAGTGGAACGAATTTAAAAAAATAAGACAGCAATTAAAAACAGAAAAAGATGAAGATAAAAAAGTTGAACTAATGAATAAATATTTAGAAATCGGTTCGGATTATAGTTTTGGTATTTATGACAAAATTAAAAATAACCAGAAATAAATTAAAAACTTATGAAGCGAATTGAAAAAAAAGATAACTCTGAAGTAATAATAAAAAATCTAAAATCACCGAAAGATAACTTTAAAATTAGGGAAATCTTGGAAAAGGAACAATCAAATTTTTGTGCTTATACAGAATACAGACTCACTGCTGGTTTTGCAAGAGATTTGGAACATTTTAATCCGAAAATAAAAAATACCAATAAAGATAATTACTATAATTGGTTTGTTGTAAGCCATAAATGGAATAATAAAAAATACACAAAATGGTCTAATTTTCAACCTATTTTAAATCCAACGGCGAAAAATTTCGACCTGTGCAATCAAAAAAATGATTCAAAAAAATGTAATTATACTGATTATAACGGATTTTGTTGAAAT
>JAOZQN010000353.1 GCA_029932195.1 Bacteroidales bacterium
TTACATTTGTAACTCGCTTGATGTTTGTTTACAATTGTCAATAAGTCGGTGGTGTGTAAAATCCCATTTTTTATTATTATAATTCTTCCTATTTCTATTCAGGTATAGATATTTCAACTTTAATATATAATTATAAATTATTAAATAAAAGTATTTTAAAATACAATATTTTTTCTAATTGTCTCATTTTCAGCAATAAATAACATGTTTGCTTTTGTAAAATATAATAAATCGTATATTTCTCATAGATACTAGTAATTTACAATTTTTAGTTCAATATAACATTTGTAGATTGCTTGAATAATAGTAAATTATTAAAAAAGTGAAATTTATAAGTTACTTAATACCTAATAATTAAAATTTACTATATTAAACACAATTTTATTTATTCTAAATTACGAATAAATGGCTTACAATTTTAATTTTATAATTATAATTATTTCTACTTGATTATCAATGAAATATAATAAAATAAATACAAAAATATTTTTATTATCCTCCCTATTTAGCTTAGAGTATAGCAGCCTTAAAAAATAAAATAAATTATATAATTGTAAATATTCGGAAAATATTCAGTTTAACTTTTTTGTAATTAATTAAATTGAAAGCTCTGGTAGAATTAACATATTTTACTTTATTAATCAATCTTATAAATTTAAAAATAATTTACAAAAATAATTTTTTTTCTATTATGTAACTATTACAAATAATGCCCTTGTTCCCTAAGTTAAATAATTTACAACTATTTAGTCTAATTAATATTTTTGATGTTTTTCATAATTGTCAATTTATGACGTTTTTCACGAGTGTCAAGTTCAAGGCTTTTTTGAAATTTTAGAATTGAAGTTTACCTCTGTAAATGAGTATTTTAAAATTTTAAAAGTAACATGCCGTTAGGCAGTTGGCACTCCATTCGTTAAAAACGCCAATTTCTAATATTATTGAGAGAAATCTAAAATAAGGAAAGAACTTTTGTTTGACATTCTTAAAAATATTAAATTTTGTTATCCAATTGCAATATTCTCTTAGATTAATATTGATAAAGAATTACATGTAGTTATATGTCTAGTAATTAGACAGATAGGCTTTATTGTAATACATATTTTTATGAAAAAAGTAAAGTTTTAATTTACAACAATCTACAATATAAGCTTAATAACCTGATTATTAGTTCTATATGTTTCTATTCTTTTTGTTTTAAGTCTCTTAGAATTAGATATTTATTTTTTGTCGTCCGATTATACAAAAGAATTAATTTATCATTAGTTAATATTAAAATAAGTTGATAAAATAAAATAAAAATCATTTTTAAAATTTACTTACAAATTAGACATAATGTTATGACAAATTGACATTTTGACAGGCTGTTGCCTCTTTGTTTTTGTTTGGTTTTTTTGCTGAAACATTAAACACTATTTTATTTGTTTTTATTATTAAATAAAAAAAATAAAAAAAATAATAAGAAAAAATCAATCTAAAAAGAGTTTTTTTTATCTTTGTGAGAAATTAAATAAAAATTTAAAAAGATGAATTTAGAAAAAATAATCGCACATAAAGCAGTTTCTGTATTTAACAAATTGTATGAGCAAACATTAGAGAATAATGTTCTTCAAATAACTAAAACCAAAAAAGAATTTAATGGAGACTATACTATAGTGTTGTTTCCGCTTTTGCGATATGCAAGAAAATCGCCTCAGCAAGTTGGTGAAGAATTAGGAGCAGAATTAAAAAAGAATGATAACTTATTTTCTGATTATGAAATTGTTAGTGGTTATTTGAATATTAGTATTGATAATTCTTATTGGTTAGATTTTGTTTCGGAGGCAAGTCAAAATCCTGATTATGGGATGAGTTTGGAAAATGAAAATAAGCAAAAAATTGTTATTGAATTTTCATCGCCAAACACCAATAAACCACAGCATTTGGGACACATCAGAAATAATTTTCTTGGTGATTCACTCTCTCGGATTTTAAAAGCAAATGGGCATGATGTTGTAAAAGTTAATTTGGTAAATGATAGAGGGATACATATTTGTAAAAGTATGTTGGCATGGGAAAAATGGGGTGACGGAACTACACCCAAAAGTGAAAATAGAAAGGGAGACCATTTTGTTGGAGATTATTATGTGCTTTTTAACAAAATGTATAAAAAAGATGTAGAACAATTAATTGAAGAAGAAGGATATACAGAAAAAGAAGCGGAAAAAGAATCGCCTTTATTGCAGGAAGCAAAAAAGATGTTGAGGAAATGGGAACGGAAAAATAAAAAAGTTAGAGAGCTTTGGCAAAATATGAATTCTTGGGTTTTTGATGGTTTTGATAAAACTTATGCTGATTTGGGAATTGAATTTGATAAAACTTATTTAGAATCAGAAACTTATTTGGAAGGAAAAGCAATTGTGCTAACAAATATGAAGCGGGGTAGGGTAGAGGTTGCTAATGACGACTCCGTTTTTGTGGATTTGGAAGCAGATGGTTTGGATAAGAAAATTCTTTTGCGTTCTGATGGAACTTCGGTTTATATGACACAAGATTTGGGAACAGCTATAATTCGCTACGAGGATTATAGTTTTGACAAACATATTTATGTTGTTGGTAATGAACAAGATTATCATTTTAAAGTTCTGAAAATTGTGCTTGGCAAATTTGGCTATGAATGGAGTAAAAATTTGGAACACTTTTCTTACGGAATGGTAGAGTTGCCAGATGGAAAAATGAAATCTCGTGAGGGCAAAGTTGTTGATGCAGATGATTTGTTGGCAGAAATGAAAAAAACTGCAATGCAAAAAACAGATGAACTCGGAAAACTTGATGGACTTAGCGATGATGAAAAAAATGAAATTATTAGAAAAATATCTTTGGCTGCATTAAAATATTTTATTTTAAAAGTTGATCCTAAAAAAAATATGACTTTCAATCCTGCCGAATCAATAGATTTTAATGGAAATACTGGTCCGTTTATTCAATATACTTATGCTCGCATAAATTCGTTGGTGAGAAAAGCGGAAGAGTTGTCCATTAATTTTGGCGAACAGAAATTAGACAATATTAACTTACAAGATATTGAAAAACAATTAATCAAAACAATTTACGAATTTCAGAATGTTGTTGTTGATGCTGGAAAAAATTATAGTCCAGCTTTTATTGCTAATTATATTTATAATTTGAGCAAAGAATATAATCGTTTTTATCATGATTTACCTATTTTTAAAGAAAATGATGAGGAAATTAAAAATTTCAGACTAAAACTTTCAAAATTAGTTGGCGATATTATAAAAACTGCTCTATATTTACTTGGAATAGAAGTGCCTGCGAGAATGTAAATTTGTTAAAAGTTTTAAAAGTATAAAGTTAAAAGTTCTTTCACTTATAATCACTTTGCAGAATTTGAAATATCTAAATTGTAAAACATTAAAATGAATTTAAAAAAATGAAAAACCATAAATTAATAAAAATAGCTTTTGTAATATTTTTTGTATTAAGTTCTTGCCAAAGTGAACCAGAAATTAGTTCAAAATTATTGATAATAAATCAAAAAAAAATTACTGCAAAAAAAGAAGTTCTTACAACTTATTTGATAAATAAAACTTTTTTGGGTAACGAAGAACGAAATTATTACGGAAATTATGCCCCTTCAAAATTAGAAGTAATTTGGGAACACAATCTCGGCACAGGAAAAACACGAATTGGAAGTGGTTTAAAAAGTTGGAGTGGGGCAGGGTGGACTGGGCAACCACTTTTGGTAAAAGAAGATGATGTATTATACATAATACAAGGAGCTTACGACCATAATCTGAAAAAAATAAATGCAGAAACAGGCAAATTAGTTTGGAATTACAAATACGAAGATGTGATAAAAGGCACTGGCACAATTTGGCATAATCGTAATGCGGAGAAGGACGAAAATAAATTTGTTATTTTGCAAGGAAGTAGAAAAGGCATAAATAGAGGTCTTAGTGCTGCGGTAGTTCCTAGCTATAGAGCGGTTTCTTTTTTTACTGGAAAAGATTTATGGAAATATAATAGTAAAAGAACCGAATCTTACAGTCGTGATGTTGATGGCTCTGCTCTAATCCTCAATGACACAGCATATTTGGGTTTGGAAAATGGAATTTTTATAGTTTTTGATCCCGATTTTAGAAAAGCCGAACAAAAAGACGGACTTTTGCAACCAATTGTATATTATACCGATTCGCTTTATTACCCCAAAGATAGAATAAAACATGGTGGCAATTTGGTAACGGAATGTTCACCCTCATTGTTGGGAAATAGAATTTATATTGCTTCTGGCTCCGGGCATGTTTGGGGATTTAATCTTACTACAAAAAAGATAGATTGGGAATTTTATACAGGCTCGGATATTGATGGCTCGCCAGTTGTAACAAGTGATAGTTGTTTGTTAATAGCTGTTGAAAAACAGTATATTGCAGGCAAGGGAGGTGTGTTAAAACTCGATCCTTCAAAAGATCCTGATAGTTCTGTCGTTTGGTTTTTTCCAGTCGGAAACAGAAATTTTGCAACCTGGAAAGGAGGAATTATTGGCTCGGTAGGAATTAATGATTCTTATATAAAAGATGATAAAAAAACATCATATCTTGCAGCCTTTATTGCTATTGATGGTAATACTTATGTTATTAATCATAAAGAGCTTGATGGTGATAAAAAAGTCTTTGGACCAAATAATGCTCATTCATATCTTACTCCAAAACTTGTTATGAAATATCCAACAGGTCCAGCAATCTCTACACCGATTATTGTTGGAGACAAACTAATTGCCGCAACTTATGATGGAATTTATCTTTGGCAATATGATGATAATCTTAATTTTACACTTTTAGACCAACAAATTTACGGAGCTTTTGAAGCTACTCCAGTTGTTCATAATGGACGATTATATGTTGCTTCAAGAAATGGAAATTTATATTGTCTTGGAAGTAAATAAATAGATAATGGAATTTAATTGCTGTGTTGTTTATTTACTAATATTAAATATTTTTTATTAAATAAATTCCTGAAAAAACAGCAAGTAAACCTATAATGACACTTATACTTATATATAAGAAAAAACTAAAATATTGTCCTGTCTTAAGTAGGTTCAGATTTTCGTAGGCAAAAGATGAAAAAGTTGTGAAACCTCCGCAAAAACCAACTGTAAGAAATAGTTTTAATTCCGACGAAAATAAGTTGTTTTTTTCTGATAAGGCATAAATAATTCCTATCAGGAAGCTACCAAGAATATTGACCACGAATGTTCCTAACGGAATTTGGGAGCTAAATAACTTATTTATTAATTCTTCTGATAAATAACGGGATATTGTTCCCAAAAAACCACCGAGTCCTATTATTAATATTTTTATCATATTTTTCTAAAAAAGCAAATATAAAAAAAAAAGTTATTTAGACAAATTTTATATAGACAATGAAACAGAAATATTTAAAAATAGTCTTAATTTTTCTTTTTATATTTGCGATTAGCTGTAATAAAGAAGAGTCTATTATCTAGAATGAATCGTATTTTTCTTTTGGAAAAGTTGGAAATAAATGGAATACAACGGCAATTACGATTTTTGATTTACGATTTACGAATTGGTTTACACCTTAAGATTCAATTATTTATAAAAAACTTTGTTTTTTTAACAAAGTTTTACAACATAAATAGTATATAACGGCAATTACGATTTTTAACAAAGTAATATATAATATAAATTTTTGCTATTTTAGTCTATACCTATGACTTTTTTAAAAAAAGTGTAAACTACTTTAGCTCTTATGAAAAACGCCATATTTTATCTGAAAGCATTAAAGTAAATAAATTTATAAACTTTATGAAACCGTATAAATTAAGCTTACTAATTAATTTTAGTGAGCTTTTTTTGTTATCTTTTTATTTGTTTATCTATCCAAGTAATTAAGGATTTAGCAAACATAATACCATTTTTTGAAGTATCTACATATAAGCTACCATCGTAACCCCCAAGTAAATGTAAATATTTATAAGCTTCATTAAATTCTTTCATCTTTTTTTGATTCATTTTAGCAAGGTTTTTTACATAAAATTTCACATCGGTAGCTTGACTTCTTGCTGACTTCTTTTTAGAAATTTTAATGTTTTTATACTCAAACAAATCATTAACGGCTATAAGCAGACCGCTGTAAGCAGTGTTGCAAGCCATTCTCACATATTTTGGGTCTTCGTAAAATTTGTCTTTTAAAATAGCTTTATTTTTTAAAATATCTCTGGCATTATCTAAATACCTGTAAGCATCTTTAACAGTTTCCATAATTTTTTTAAGATTAAATTTTAAATTAATTTACTGCAAAGATAGAAATAAAAAATATTTATTTGTTATCTTTTTTCAAATTATGAAAAAATTATAACTATCTTTAATACTCTGATAAACATTCATTAATTAATACAAAAAAATGAATATTTCGTGCAATATTAGTTTTTATTCTAGCAATTCTCAATAAAGCCACCTTTTCTATTTAACATAATATTATTACACCTAATAAAACATTGATTTTTAGCTTTTTAATTGTAAAATGATTTATAAATAAAAAGAAAGTATTTTATCGTTATAAAAATAAAATACTTAATTAGCAGTATAATATAGTTTAAAGTAAATATCTTTCCCTGTCTTATAAA
>JAOZQN010000025.1:0-1392 GCA_029932195.1 Bacteroidales bacterium
ACATTCCGTAGGAATTTAGTAACATCAAAAATAACTACCAGTTTGTTACACTACCAAAATTATAAAACTTCTAAAGCACAAAATAAAAAAAACAAACCGGAAGCAAAACAAAATAAAAATAAAATTGTTTTGCGACCAGCTGATAAATCTATTAATAATTTCTTACAAAAAATTTCCCGGCTTTATGAGCAGGCTGCTTCTTTAAAACGCATCTGGGAATATATTGAACGTTGGTTGATGTGGATTTATTCGGGGATACAAAGTATATTTATTCTCGATGAGTCGATTTAGGGTGATCCCTTAAATTTTAGGTATCTCCATGATATCCAACCCTTCATGTGCTCCGATGCCCCCTCGTCCTATCCATTCCCCGCCTCTTCCCCGTGTCTCCCTACCCCTCATTCGCATACTCATCAAACCCCGTCTCTCCAACAATCACTAATGCCTCCGCCGTCAGCCCTCCTGCCTTTGCCATCCAGCCCAAACCGAAGCTTAACATTTGTTTCAAAATCTCCGTCCCATATGCATCTATCTTTCCTCCCTTCTTATGGACACTATATAAACCATAAATGCTAATCGCTATCATAATCGGGATTTTAATCTTCATTCCCTGTCTTAACGTGCACAGCTTTATTACCCCTATAACCTTAGATACCAGCCCCCCCATCCAATCAGGGAACTCCCATCGCTGGATCAGTCCCGATTCCATTCCACTTTTCTCCTCTTCCATTCCTCCTTTTTCATAAATCCCCTCGATCGCCTCCACTAACTCTGCCGTTAACGCCGCAATCGTCTCCTCTCCAACAAACTCATCTACCCCCTCTTTTTCCCGTTTCTGGTTACCTTTCCCCTTCTTGTCCCGAGCTTCCCTATTCCTCTGTAGTACCTCCATTTCAAATAACCTTCCGACTCCGCCCTCCTTCCTTTCATGGTCCGAGTCATAGCCCCCCTGCCTCATCTGTATCGCCTTATTTCCCATCTCATCCGCTTCTTTCTCCAATGCTTTATTGTCGTTTACTGGAAGTCCTGCTACTTTAGTGGTGGGTTTTACTCTACCTTGCTTTTGTTGTGCAACGTGCCAAGCTTCGTGTGGCAAATGTTTATCCTGTCCGCTTGCTATGTATATATCTGTGCCTTGTGTGTAAGCGTGGGCTTGTACACTCGCAGGTTTAGAAGAGTTATGGTGTACTCTTACATCAGACATATCTAAACCAGAAAGTTGTTCTATTCCAGATTTAAGGTTATCAGGCATTCCAGTTTTATTTTCTTTTTTCTGTATTGCTTGTTGGCTTATAAAATTTGGTATCTCTGCACTTTTATCTGTTTTGTTTCCTTTAAATTTTCCTTGCAACAATTCCTCTTCTTCTAAGTCGGCTTGTTTTTGTATTGTTT
>JAOZQN010000025.1:1492-24423 GCA_029932195.1 Bacteroidales bacterium
TATCTGTGTTGTTATTCTTGAATTTTCCTTGCAACAATTCCTCTTCTTCTAAGTCGGCTTGTTTTTGTATTGTTTGGTGGCTTAAAAAATTTGGTATTTCTGCATTTTTATCTGTGTTGTTATTCTTGAATTTTCCTTGCAACAATTCCTCTTCTTCTAAGTCTGCTTGTTTTTGTATTGTTTGTTGGCTTAAAAAATTAGGTATTGCTGCTTTTGTTTCTGTATTGTTATTTTTAAATTTTCCTTGCAACAATTCCTCTTCTTCTAAGTCTGCTTGTTTTTGTATTGTTTGTTGGCTTAAAAAATTAGGTATAGCTGCCTTTGTATCAGTATTGTTATTTTTAAATTTTCCTTGCAACAATTCCTCTTCTTCTAAGTCTGCTGCTTTCTGGATGGGGTTGCTTGTAAAATTATCTACCGTTTTTTGGAATTGTGCAGCCTGTTCAACCTGCGGGCTGTTATCTATCATTTCCTGATAATTAGCCGCTTGTGCAGCCTGCGGGCTACTGTTAATCATCTCAGCAAGTTTTCTTTGCGTTATCGCTTCTGGTCTATTATCCACAAACTGCAAAGTGGGCTTAAAATCGGTTTGATTATGTTCAATATTGTTAGCAACCGCCTGATTTTTGTTCTCATTGTTTTTACTATGTGTTTGCATAATTTATATATTTTCTTAATTATTAATTTTTGATAAATTATTGTTTTACAGTATGTAAATTAGTTTTTGGTTTTAAATTAGCTTTTGGGTAGTGTTGTAAATTGGTAGTTATGCACCACGTTACTAAATCCCTGCGGGATGTTAGTAAGTGTTTATCGTAAAAAGATTTACTAACATCAAAAATAACTACCAGTTTGTTACTGGGGTGTTAATAATTAACCATTTGGCTTCATGTAAGTTTTATTCTAATGTAGTTTAAAGTAAAGCCCACCCCTTCCAAAGGGAGAGAGCTTTGTCTTTCCCTTTGGGAAAGGTAAAAACGACAGAAGAACTCCCTCCCAAAGGGTGGGTTGGGGTAAGGTGTTAAAAATTTGCTATTTCATCAAAAAAAGTTCCCCCTAAAAAAAATATCAACCCACGACTTTAGTCGTGGGAAAAATGAATATGAAATAATTACTAACATTTTTTCATATTTGATGTAATAATCTATTTATAAGTAATTTAAGTCAAAATTTCATAAACCGTTAAAACGGTTACTTTGTTTTTCTATTTTACTTTCCCACGACTAAAGTCGTGGGTTGATATTTATCTTTCTACTTGTTTTTAACTTTGGAAAGTAAACCTACTTAAAATTTTATTTTTGATATTTCACTTTGTAAATTTTTTTTCAAATGTAAAAAAAAAAAAGATAATTACCAAATATCACAGAATTTAAATAAACATGACAACATGGCGATTTGCGACAATTTGTCGTTTTTGTGTCGTAGGTGGTCGTTTAAATGTCCTAAGTGGGAAATTTTGGTGAAAAAAATGAAAAAAAAATGAAAAAAACTTTTTTTTATTGTAAAATTGGAGGGCAAAAACAAAGAATAATTGGCAGTTGGCGTTTTGGCTTTTAGTTTTTGGCAGTTGACTTAGTTTTTTATTGCCTTGCGAAGCCAAAAGCCAAAAGCCAACTGCCAAAAGCCAACTGCCAAAAGCCAACTGCCAAAAGCCAAAAGCCACCCCTCTTACAATCAACGACGAAATTTCGTTTTAACAAACGACATTTCGTCGTTTTTTTTGTTTTATGTCAATGTTTTTTTTTCATTGAAAAAAAACATTAGTTATTTCCTTATCGCTGATTATTAGTAAAATACAGTGTTAATTTATTGTGTAGATGTTTTTTTAACATTTTATTGGCTTACAAATTGACTATACTCTTAACCTAACATAATTTATAAACTTATAAATATTAACTTAAATTTTTTAATGATGAAACGGACACAAAAATTAGCAACCTATGTAGTAATTTTAATTTTCGGTATGGCAATGTTTAGCACTTCTTGCAATAAGCATCCTGAACATGAACCAAGCACATCGGAATTATTAGTAGAAGTATTTGAAGAAGCACCTGTTTTAGATGGAACAGTTGATGAAATGTGGGAGATATGTCAAGTTTTAGAAGGAACAGCTACCGTGCCAAGTGCGGGTTCAAGAGGAGATGCAGATTTTAATGGGGACGGTTCTACTGCTCCAACAGGTGGAGATGTTTTTGATCCTTACAAAGGAGAATCTAACAATTTTACTTTAAGAGCAGGAGTATTTGGAGATATGATTTATTTCTTATTGGAATGGGACGATACTGAAGACAGCAAAGACAGACAATCTTGGTATTTTGATGCTGACACTAAAAGATGGGAAGGACAACACAAATACGCAAACGACGACAGCGACAAATTTTACGAAGATAAATTTGCATTTTTATGGGCAGCAACAGACGTTGCAGGATTTGCTGATAACACATGTTATGCAACTTGTCATCAAGGATTATCTCTAACAGACCCAAGTCAAAAAACAGCAAGACATTACACTAGCAACGAAGGTGAGATTGTAGATATGTGGCATTGGAAAAGAGTTCGTTGCTCAATAGATCCTACTATACTTGACGACCAACAAATGGTTTACAAACCAGCAGGAGACGCAGGAACAAACGGAAGAACTGGTGATGAGGGAGATGCAGGATACCATAACAACAAACAAGAATTAGGAATAACAGGAACAGAAGATACTGTTAATGTTCCTTTATATGTAATTCCTGATGGAACTGATTATTATTGGATTACAAAAACTGAAATTGACAATGGAACAGCTAAATTAGTTACTGCTGTTGATGCAGAGGGTATTTTAACTTATGATGGTGGAACTATTAATCCTGCAGATGGTGGTTACGAAACAAAAACAGGAACCAAAAGATTTCCAAGTGTATGGTTAGAAAACTTTACTGGTAGCAAAAAAGACGTATTATGTACTGCAAAACATACTGGTTCGGGTTGGATAGCAGAATTCTCTCGTAAATTAAACACAGGAAATGCAGACGATGTAGTATTTGATATTACAAAAGAATATCCATTCGGTTTAGCTCTTTTTAACAATGCAGCAATTGCTCACGAAATTAAAACAAACTTATTAATGAAATTTGAAGAAGAATAAGCTAATGAATAATGAACAATTAATAATGAATAATTTTGCAGATGTCTGAAATACAGGGGCACACAGAATATAGAAGTGTTGTTTTTATTTGTTCATCTAAGTAGATTGACAATTTTAAATTTACGATTTACGATTGGTTTACATTTGATAATCAGGAGTAAACTAACTGTCAATTATCCATTTTAAATTGTCCATCTACTTACTTATATCGAGAGTTAAAGTGATTCTAATATACTTTATTGTTCTTTAACTCTCTATTTATTTTTAACTAATTACTGAAACGAGACGTAATTTCTATAGTGATTATTTTCTATTATTTTACTTATAATCAACAATATTATACTGAATTAGGTTAAAATTTTTACTTTTTGTGTTTTGGAATCAAGTAAAACACAACCTAATAAACGAATAAACCTTTTTTAGTATATACTTATCTAACTCACTAAAAAAAGGACTTACTAACATCTTAATTCATCACTTATTATGCAAAAGAAATCTATTTTATCAGCAACAATATTTTTTATTTTAAGCATTTGCCTTTGTTTCACTTCTTGCGAATGGGAACAAATAGAACCAGTTGAAACAATGCCAGAAAATGTAAGTTTTCAAAACGATGTAATGCCTATTTTTAATCAAAGTTGTAATACCACAGGCTGTCATAATGCAGGAGGCATTCCTCCTGATTTGTCTGCAGAAAATGCACACAACGTTCTTGAAACTGGAGATATGCTAAATATGGCTACTCCCGAAAACAGCACACTTTATACACGAATGATTGACTTAGCAAACCCGATGCCTATTGCAGGTATTTTATCCGAATCACAAACAAATATAATTTTAGTGTGGATAACAGAAGGGGCAAAAAATAATTAGATAAAATTTAAAAAAATGAAAAAATTATACCTAACAACAATAGCAATATTACTGTTCTTATTACCAATATATTCTCAGGGTGATGATGATTTGATGAATTTATTAGACGAAGAGGTTGGTGAAAGCACTGAATATACTGCATATACATTCAAATCTACACGAATAATCAACGGTCATTCTATTGAAAGAATGCCTCGCAAACAACTTGATTTTAGAATAAATCATAGATTTGGTGAAGTGAATAGTGGAGCATATAATCTTTTTGGTTTAGATAACGCCCTAATAAATTTTTGTTTTGAATACGGGATAACCGATTGGCTTCAAGTAGGTTTGAGAAGAGGAACATATCAAAAAACCTATGATGGCTCAATAAAACTATCGCTACTCAGGCAATCGAAAGGAAAAAGAATAATGCCTGTTACAATAAGTTATTTTGGTGATATGGCAATTAATACCTTAGAAATTACAGATCCAAACCTTGAAGATAAATTAATTCATCGTCTTAGTTTCACAAATCAACTTTTAATAGCAAGAAAATTTAACGAAAGTATTTCTGTCCAATTATCACCAACCTATGTGCATAGAAATAGAGTAGGAGTAGGATTAGAAAACGATATTTATGCTGTTGGACTTGGCGGTAGATATAAATTCCATAGAAGATTAGCTCTTATGGCTGAGTATTTTCTAACAAGCAATTCTTTGGAAAGTGAAGTATATTATAGTCCATTAGCTCTTGGTCTTGATATAGAAACGGGAGGACATGTATTTCAAATTTTTGTAACTAATTCCAGAACAATGGTAGAACATGCAGTTATTGGCGAAACAACAGGCTCGTGGCTCGATGGAGGGATTTATTTTGGGTTCAATATGTCAAGGGTATTTGCAGTTAGAGGATTTAAAAAGAAAAAACATCACGAATAATATTTTAATATTTAACTAAGTAAAGATTAAATAATAACTTCAGTTTTTGGCTTGTTCTTTTATTCATTTTCTTCACTTTTAAAAGTTCACAAATAGCCCGCTATTATTGAATTTTAAAAGCCCTAAAATAAATAAAATAACTGCGTCAAAAATTAGAATTTATTTTTTAAACTTTACTAAATAAAAACCAATATCATGAAAAAAACAATTTTAATTTTAGTATTATTTTTTATAGTAACAGGAATTTTTGCTCAAAAATATATTACTAAACAAGGGAGAATAGATATATTCTCGGAAACACAATTATTTACAATAGAAGCAGTAAATAAAAAAGTAGCTACTATTTTAAATATTGAAAACGGAGAAGTAGTAGCATCACTCCTTAATCGCTCGTTTGAATGGGAAGAAGCATTGGTAGGAGAACATTTTAACGAAAATTATATGGAGTCGCATCTATATCCAAAAGCTATTTTTAAAGGAACTATTACAAATTTAAAAGATGTTAATTTTAAAAAAGATGGCACTTATGATGTGAAATTTGAAGGTGATTTAACTATTCACGGAGAAACACGAAAATATGTTGAGACTGGCACAATGACAGTAGAAGGAAAAACATTAAAGTTTAAGACTACTTTTACAGTTTCGTTAGAAAATCATGGAATTAAGATAGAAGAATCATACAAAGATCGTATGAAAGACGAAATAGAATTAAAACTCAACTTCGAATATAATCCTTATTAAATAACAACTAAAATCTAATAATATGAATAAGTATTTAAAAATAGGACTTATTGTTTTCGGTGTAGGATTACTTGTTGGAGTAGGAGCTGTTTATTACGTTTTTAATATGCCACAGCGTAATGTGAAAAAAGAAAAAGCAGCATTTACAATGACAGCAGAAGAATTGTTTACCGAATATTCTTCAGACGAAACAATTGGTAATGAGAAATTTGCAGACAAAGTAATTCAAGTTACAGGAGAAATTGTAGAGATTGCACCTGGCGAAAATGAAACAACAATTGTTTTATTAGACCCAATGGAAGGAGTTTCGTGTGCATTGGACAGCATAATTGTAGCTGACAATAAAGAAAAAATAGACAAACTAAAAATAGGCGACGAAATTACATTAAAAGGAAAATGTGACGGCATAGATATGATTATGGGAGTTGTTCTAACAAGATGTTACTTTATTATTAAAGAAGAAGTATAGTTTCTCAACAAAAATATAAGATTTAGGTTAAATTAAGTCAGCAGGTAACTTTAAGTTATTTGCTGGCTATTTTTATGCTATTGTAGGATTTGATATTTTTAATGTTGGTAGCTTGTTTTCATTTATTATTATTCAATCAGTTGCCCAACTTTATTTACCACTTTATATTCCATTTTTTCAAATTCGTTAAAATGTGCCTTTCCGCACTTAATTTTCTGTTGTTCAGATTGTTTTAGTTTAGAAATATCAACCTGTGGTGTTCCTGTATCTTTTGTTTCGGCAACAAAATATACTTTCTTATCGTCTTCAAAAACTACTGCCCAGTCTGGATTATAATTTCCTATTGGTGTGGGTATTTTAAACCATGTTGGCAATTTGAAATAAAATTTAATCTGGTCGCTTGTTTCACAATCATTTGCAAACCTGCTTTCTACACCTGAATCTAAGGGTATAAAATTCTCATAAATTGTTTTTGAGGAGTCTTCTACATTAAAAGTATAATCATTAAAATAGATTTCTAATTCCTGTGCCTCAAACAAAGTCATTTCGTATTCCGAACCGCCAATTTGTTCGTATTTAATACCATTAATCATTAAATTGTGCAAAATTTGTTTTGTAATTCCAACAGATAAGTCTAAAAATAATTGTGGATTTATTAAAATATCTTCTATTCTTTCCGAGTTTTTCAGGATTTCGTAAATAGTTGAACGTGTTAATTCTGTCTTATTTTGAATATATCCCAAAACATCTGGAATTTCCCAAGAAATTTTTTCGTAGGAATTAACTTTTTCACTTTTATACTCCGTCGTAACCCCTTTATTTGTCATATTTACCGAAACTTTGGTTGAACGAATAGATGGAGCTTTTATTTCTGGCAAATCTTTTATTGCTTGTGATGCAGATGCAATCAATTCATCTGTTTTATAATCTACCCTGTATGTTGTCTTCTTTTTAAGTTGTTCCCATATTTCTAAAAATTTTGGGTCTGCTTCAAATCCTTTTCTGTATTTTACTTTTTTACGATTATCTTTATTTTTAATTCTTCCTTTAAATTCTACACCGCAATCGTCTTCAATTTCTTTTTGTAGGGTTTTGGCAAAATCCTCGTAAGCCTCGTTTGCCACAACTGTTAGGCGGTTAATGTTTTGGTCGTAAGTTCGTTTTCCTGATTGGTCAACAGCCAAACGTAGCCCTCTACCAATTTCTTGTCGTTTTTTAATATCTGATTTTGTTTCGTTTAAAGTGCAAATCTGAAATACATTAGGATTATCCCAACCTTCACGCAGTGCAGAATGCGAAAAAATAAAACGTAAAGAATTATCAATATTCAATAATCTTTCTTTGTCTTTCATTATTAAATTAAAAGTGTCGGCAGAATCTTTACTATTCAAAGATGCCGAAGTTTCTTTTGTGTCTTTCCATTTTCCTTTTTTATCTTGCGAAAAATATCCGTTATGAATTTCATTTATAGAGTATTTGTCTAATTCTTTGAATGCTGGTTTTGATATGTATTCTTTGTAAATTTCCTCAAACCATTCGGCAAATTTTCCTTTTATTGGGTTTCCTTCATCATCATATTTCCGATAATTAAAAACTCTATCTATAAAAAACAACGATAACACTTTTATACCTTTTTTGTTCAAACGTATTTCTTTTTTTAAGTGTTCCTCTATTGTTTTGCGAATTTGCATTTTCATTATTTCGTCTGTCAGTCCACCTTGCGTGTCGCCTTTGTATAAAATAGTTCCATTAGAAAGTGAAATGCAGTTATGGGAAGCATCTATTTCTTCAACAATATATCCGCTTGAATAAATTTCTCTTTCTTTGGAAAGGTTGTATAAATCATCTCCAACTTTTACGCTTACCCGTTTCTTTTTTACTCCATTTTTTTCGTTGCAATTTATTGATAATTTGGCAGTTACTCTGGTTTTGGTGGCAGTAATTGAATCTACGGAAATAAAAGCATCGTTAAAAGCATTTTCGGAAACAATGGAATCTACCTCAATTTGTTTTACCAATCCTAAATCGTAAGCCTTTACGGGATTTAAACTGTAAGTTAAATTATAAAGATTACGGTGAGTTGCCGAGTAACGAAGCGTGCAAAGTGAATTTAGATTGCCTATTGCCTTAATCCGTTTTTCTGTTTCCATATTTTGCGGCTCGTCAATAATTACAATCGGATTGGTAGTTTGAATAAATTCAACAGGTTTTCGCCCATTAAGTTTGTCATTATCTTTATTAATTACATTTTCATCTTTGGCAAAAGAGTCAATATTAATTACAAGCACTTCAATATTATTTGATGTTGCAAAACCCCTTAAATTTGAAACTTTACGGCTGTCGTAAACCTGAAAAGTTATAGATGTGTTGTCGTAAAGATTTTGAAAATGCTCGTGGGTTATTTCTAAATTTTTTAAAACGCCCTCACGAATAGCAACTGATGGCACTACAATTACAAACTTTTTAAAATCGTAAAGTTTATTTAGTTCGTAAATTGTTCTCAGATAGACGTATGTTTTACCTGTTCCTGTTTCCATTTCTACGGAAAAGTTCATACCGTCCAGCTTTTCGGAAAGAGTAATTTCGTTTTGTTTTTGTATGGTTTGCAGATTGCTTAAAATTTGTTCTTCGGATAAAACAAGTTTATTTCCAATTGCATTAATAAGGCTTTGTTGTCCTTTTTCTTTTAAGTCAAACTCTATATTAGAATTTTCGCCGTTGTTTGTAAATAAATCTGTTATAGATTTTATTGCTTCTTGCTGAAATTGCAGATTAGATTCAAAAGTTAATTTCATTATTTTATTTTATTTATATCTTGTTCTAACTCTTTTAAACTTAACTCTTTCTCAACCTGCTTTTGCGAAATTTTATATTTTTCATATTCTTGTGCAGACTTCTCAACAGCTTTTTTATGCGATATTTTTCCTGCGTGAGTCAGAAGTTCTTTTTTATTCATTTTTATAATAACATCTAATTGTTCAATCCAATCTTTCATATACATTGGTGTGTGTTGCTGTGCCATTGCTTCAGAAAATGCCAAATATTGCTCAACTAGTAGTCCAAGTAATTTTATTTCATTTTCATTCAGATAATTTTTTGCAATACTAATGTCTGATTTTTTAATTTTGGTGGTGTTTTCTTTATCAAAAGACTGCATTCCCAACAAAGGAAGACTTGCATCAACTCTGCGATACACCAACTCTGCGGCAGTTTGTGTGCTTATTGCCCAAAGAAGTTTGTTTTGCACAATTTTAAAAAACATAACAGATTTTTCATCTTTAGGATTATAATCAATGCTTGTGGTATAAATATCTTTTATTTTTTGATAAAAAAAGCGTTCCGAAAGACGAATTTCACGGATGCGTTCTTGCAATTCATTGAAATAATTCATTGAATTTCCTGTTTTGAATCTATCGTCGTTTAAGGCAAAGCCTTTTATTATGTATTCTTTTAACCGCTGTGTTGCCCAAATTCTAAACTGCGTGCCTTGTTGTGATTTTACTCGGTATCCTACCGAAATAATTACATCAAGATTGTAATAATCTACCTGATAAATTTTGTTATCGGTAGCAGTTGTCGCAAATTTTGCGACAACTGAACTTTCAATTAGTTCGCCATCTTTAAAAATGTTATTTATGTGTTTACCAATGGTTTTAACATCTCGGTCAAACAAATTAGACATTTGATTGCGGTTTAGCCAAACAGTTTCGTCCTGAATATTTACTTCAAGTTTTATACCGCCTTTATCATTTTTATATAAAAGTATTTCTCCTGTATTATTCATTTTAAATATATTTAATAAGGTCTTCGGATTTTAAAAAATCAACTTAATATTTGCCTCGTGCAGGTGTTTTCCAACTGCACGCAGACCCACAGATAAATGTGTGTAAATGCAGTCAGGTGAAAAACACCTGACTGAGGCAAAAAAATCCGATAACCTAATTCTCTTCACTAATTTGTTTTATTTCCATTCTTTCTTTGGCTTCAATTAAAATAGAATGTAATTTTTTTTCTAATTTTTCTTTTGGTGGTAAATCTTTCCAATACTCGGCAACCATTATACCGTCTTTGTGCATTTCAAGTAGTTCTATTTGTTCACTACTTGCCTCGGCACATAATATGAGACCGATAGGAGAATTTTCGTCTGTTTCTTTTTCGTATCTGTTAAGCCATTTTAAGTATAGTTCCATTTGCCCTTTGTGGCTTGCTTTAAATTCGCCAAGTTTTAATTCTATGGCTACAAGTCTTTTTAGCTTTCTATGATAAAAAAGTAAATCAAGATAAAAATCTCTGCCGTCTATTATCATTCTTTTTTGTCTTTCTATAAATGAAAAACCTGCTCCAAGTTCTAAAATAAAATTTTCTAACTCTTTTATTATTGCCGATTCTAAATCTTTTTCGAGATAGCCATCTTTTAAACCAAGGAAGTCAAGAAAATATGGGTCTTTAAAAACAGTTGTTTCTAAATTATTATTTTGAATTGTTATAGAATTTTGAATTTTGGCTATTTCTGTTCGCTCGTAAACCTTACGTTCTATTTGTCTTTTAAGTTCTCTTTTACTCCATAATGAATCTATTGATTTTTGAGCATAAAATATTCGTATCTCATTGTTTTTTAGCGGTATAAGCAACAAAAAATGAGACCAACTCAATTGTCGCACCAGTGGTGCGACAATTTCAAAATCAGAAAAAATATCTGCAAATTGCATCATTCTACGCAAATTTTTTGCATCAAAACTTCTACCGTATTCTTCTACTAAATGTGAGGCTACAGTGTTTATGGTTTGTTTACCATAATCGGCTCGCTTGTTTTGTAAAATATTGTCATTAATACGTTTGCCAATATTCCAGTAGGTTAAAGTTAAAGTGCTGTTTACCTGAACTGCAACTTGTTTTTTGCCTTGTTCTATAATTTTAGCAAGTTCTTGCAATAAATTTCTATCGGTATTTTGTAGATTACTCATTTTATAAACTTATATTGTTTTAAATTCAATTTCGGCATCACGCATTTGCAAGCTCGTGTTGGTTTTTAGTTGGTCGTTGTCTTTAAATAGTCTGTCGAGAGCAACAACTTTTTGTGGTTTTTCTTTAATAACTTCATCAATAATTTCGGGTGTGGCTTTTTCGAGCAAAAAAATCAATTCATTATCGTTTATACAATAATAATTTTTTTTGTGTTCTAATTTGCTGTTTAGGCTTTTGCCACTTTTTAGCATTAGTTCGTAAACCATGTTTTTGGTTGTGGCATTTTTGGAAACGGGGTCTATAAATAATTTCATTTGTTCGTCTAATGCTTCTGCATTATTGCCCTTTATTTGTTGCCATTGTTTAAAATTGCTGTCGGAAAGTTTTAGAACTTTAAAACCTAAATCTTGATGTTTTAATTTCTTAATTTCGGTTTCTATTTTTGATATTTTTTCGTCTTTGCCGTCTAAATCTAATTGTTCCTTAATTTTTTGAATTTCTTTTTTCTTATCTTTAATTTTTTGATTTATTTCTGCTTCAATCTTTTTGCCTGCACGGCGTATGCGTTCTTTGGCAATATCTGCAATAGTTTTATAACCAGCCTTGTGGGCTTCGCTTTTTTCGTCGGTTAGCTCGGGCAGTTGCACGGAAATACATTTTCTGTTACCGTCGTCTTCAGAATTGAGCTGCATTACGGCGTGGGCTGTGGTGCCTGAGCCTGAGAAAAAATCGAGGATTAGGTCGGTAGATTTTGAACCCAAACCAATAATTCTATTTAATAACCTAACAGGTTTTGGAGTGTCAAATGGAGGAATTACAAACAAATTTCGAATATCTTTTGCCGCTTCTTGATTATCACCAACATCTTCTCTAAACCAAATAGTTGAAGGTGTAATTCCTTGTTTTACTTCGGTTAAAAATCTTTTAATTGAAGGAACATTGCTATTATTTGGTCCAAACCAAATCCTATTATCTATTACTAATTTTTCAAAATTCTCTTTTGAAGTTCTCCAACATCTACTTGGTGGTGGATTTACAATTCTTCCCGAAGGTGTTGTAATTGGGTAATCATAGTTTGCTGAATATGTTTTAACTGAAAAATCACTAGATTTCCAATTCCCCCTTTTGTCATTATCTGGATTTGAATATCTTGCATTTTGTATTACTGTTCGTTCAAATAGATTTGGTCTCCAAGCTTCTTTATTTTTAGAATAACATATTATATGATCATGCATATTAGAAAACCATTTAGCATCATTTTGAGGACTATATTTTTTTTGCCAAATGATATTAGCCACAAAATTCTCTTCTCCAAAGACTTCATTCATTAAAAGTCTTAGGTTATGGACTTCGTTATCGTCTATGGAAACAAAAATAACACCGTCTTGTTTTAGCAGATTTTTTGCCAAAAACATGCGTGGATACATCATATTTAGCCAGTTGCTGTGGTATTGTCCGTTTTCTTTGCTGTTTTTTCGGAACATGCCGTCTTTGGTAAGATAGCCCTCTTCGTCTTTGTCGCCTACCCTTCTTTCGTAGTCGGCTTTTGTTTCGGCAAATTTGTCGGGGTAAATAAATGAGTCGTTTCCAGTGTTGTATGGTGGGTCTATGTAAATCATTTTTACTTTACCAAAATAGCTTTTTTGCAGCACTTTAAGCACTTCAAGGTTTTCGCCTTCAATAAAAATATGTTCGGTATTATCAAAATTCACAGATTCCTCTTTGGTGGGCACAAGAGTTTTAGTGGTAGGAGTTTGCAACACATTAAATGCTTCGCTTTTTCCTGCCCAGTTAAGCACATAGCGTTCGTTGGCAAAGTTTACATCTTTGCCCAAAGTTGCTTTAAGTTTTTCCCAATCAATTTTGTCTTCGGCAAAAGCTTCGGGTAAAATTTCTTTTAACTGTTGCAGTTTTATTTCTTGTGGTGTAAGACTTTTTCCGTCCATCTTTTTTTTAATTTAAGTAATAATATATTTATCAGATTAATAGAAACACGGATAACGCAGATTGAACGGATTTTTTACGGATTTTTTCTTTATGCTTTATAATTTACTGTAAATAAAATTATTACAGTTTAAAAAATTCCTCCTCCTTCCTAACTTCCTCCTTCCTCCCTCCTAAATTCGCAGGATAAATAAAGAAATACCAGACAATTAGTATTACTGAAAAAAGAATAAAAACTATTCGGAAAACATCAGGAACAAATGTATAGCGAGTAATAAAACCTTCTATAAAACCAGCAATAATAAAAAATGGAGTTAATCCGAGAATTATTTTTATTCCTTCTTTAAATGCTCTTCTGAAAGAATTAAGGCGAGAGTATGTTTTGGGAAATAGGATACTATTTCCGAGAAGTATTCCTGCGGCACCAGCAACAACTATTGCAAAAAGTTCCAATGTGCCGTGCATAAAAATAGCAAGGACAGAGTTATACAGAACATCGTTATCAGCCATAAAAAACAGAAAACTACCTACCATTATTCCAGTGCTAAATAAAATCCAGCCTGTTCCAATCGAAATAAATATACCAAAAACAAATGCCCTAAACGATACTATTATATTATTAATTGTTATTCCAAGAAACATCTTAATATTATTGGCATTTTTATAAACAGCCATTGGGTCTCCGTTTTCAATATTATTGAGAGTCATGTTTACGTAGTCATCACCCATTATAAGGCGTATAAAATCAACGTCTTGCCATGCAGAAAAAGCTCCTACAACGGCAGACAGCAAAAATATAATAAGTGCATAGAGTAAAAACTTTTTATGTTTGAACATCAAGTTAGGAAATTCATATTTCCAAAATTTGACAATTCGATCACTTTTTTCTTTTTTGTTCTTGTAAATTAAAGTGTGTGCTTTTAGAGTTAAAGCATTCAGATATTGTGTTGTTTCGCTTTGCGGATAGTAAGTTTGCGAAAAGGCAAGATCGTCGGTAAGTTTTATGAAAGAATTAGCTAAGTCATCGGCTTTTACTCGTTTGGTATTAACAAACATAGCTTCAATACTTTGCCACTTTTTTATATTTTTATTTATAAAAACAATTTCTTTCATAATTAAAAGGGAAATACAGTAGTAAAAAGGAAAAACGGTTGTAAAACGTGGAAATACAATTGGGAAAAGGGAAAAACGGTTGTAAAATGTGGAAATACAATTGAAAAATAAATAAGATTACCAATTGTATCTCTATCGTTTTTCAATTGTTTTTCCACTGTATTTCAATTGATTTACCACCGTTTTACCATTGTATTTCCCCTTTCCTTTTTCTATTCTCCTTCAAGGTTTAATTTATTATTTTCTGCAAATTTTTGTTGTGCCAATTTGAATTTTTCAATAGCCTCTTGTGTTTTAGTATCAGACTCGGTTGCTAAATTATCCCATTTTAAGCTATGTTCCTGAGTAAAAGCTGTATCTGGCAAAGAATAAAGCCTTACCATTTCTTTATGTTCAATTTCTAAAATAGATTTATAGCTATTTAATAAAGCCAAAACATCTTCTTTATAAACATTAGATTTATCAAATTCACCCATTCCTTCCACTACTGTTATGCTACCATTGACTTGGGCAACAGCCTCATCGTAAGCAGCTTGTATGTCTGGGTTAATAAAAGTGGTATAAGTTTCTATAAGTGCATCTATTTTTAGCACTATTTCGCTTTGTTCGGCAATAATCTTATCGTTGTATTTTGCCGCTTCTTCTGGTGTTGGTCCACATGCAGATAAAAATCCGATTAATACTGCAAATAATAATAATGATGTTTTTTTCATATTCTTTTTTAATATAAATAAGTATCTATACAAATATAATCAATAATTTTGTTTTTTGCATTACGCTATGTATAAGGACTCTGCAAAATTATTCATTATTTATTATTCATTGTTTATTACTTATTTTAGGTTAATATTAATTTTTTATTTTGTTTTGCAAAGGTAAAAAGATTTTTAAATTTATATGAAAAATTTCTTAAAAAAGATTGGAGAATTTTACAACAAGCTACCATTTGTAGGTATTTTGCATGGTCAAAATATTCGGCAAAAATATTTTACAATATTAATTGTTATTACTCTTGGCTATATCTATCTAATATTCAAAGGTGTTCCTGATGGAGAAGAACATGCTGCTGTTTGTTTGATAAAAAATGTAACTGGCTATCCTTGCCCCGCATGTGGAACAACACGAGCATCTATGTTTTTTATTCACGGATACCTTAAGGAATCTTTGTTGATGAATCCGCTCGGATTTTTAACTATTATAGGTTCAATTACAACTTTCTTTTGGGTAATAATAGATCTTGTGCGAAAAAAAGAAACTTTTTTTCCGACAGTTAATAGAAAAATGCCAAATTGGTTTATAATAATTGTAATTTTTCTAACAATAGCAAATGGTGTGTGGAATATTTATAAAAATAATTAATATTAAGTAATGAATAATTTTGCGGACTCTAAGTATTTTAAACGCCGTCAGGTCTTGCAGACGCTTTCGGGTTTAACCACAAACCTAATTTATTTTGCAAAGTCTAAATTTCTCATAGTAATAAATTTCAGTCTGTAAATAATCCATTGATAAATAAAAAAAATGCCAAAAATTAATACTCAACATTCAATTTTCAATGTTCAAATATGGCTTTCGCCTGCAAATTTCTTGTGCGACAACTTTTAAATTGAATATTGAGTGTTGAATATTGAATATTGAATATTTTTCATCAATGGATTATTTACAGACTGATAAATTTTAAAATTCGGCGTTTTTCACGAGTTCAAGGCATTTTTGAAATTTTAGAATTGAAGTTTACTTCTGTAAATGAGTATTTTAAAATTTAAAAAGTAACGACGAAATTGGCACTCGTGAAAAATGCCTAAAATTCAAAAGTTCCTTTTTCAAAAGCTGTTCCTACAACAACAATATCTGCACCTGCATTTTGAGCTTCAATAAAATCGGCTTTATTATTTATTCCTCCACCAACAATTAGCGGAATGCTAATATTCTTTTTGACTTCGGAAATCATTTTTGTATTAATTTTATTTTCGGCACCGCTACCTGCTTCAAGATAAATCATTTTTAAACCCAAAAGTTCTCCTGCGAGAGCGGTAGAAATAGCAATATCAAATTTGTTGTATGGGATTGGTTTTGTGTTACTTATGTATTCTACGGAAGTCATTTTTCCACTTTCCACAATTATGTAGCCAGTAGGGATAACTTCAATATTACTCTTTTTTATGAAATTAGCTGCAATAACATGATTACCAATAAGATATTCAGGATTTCTACCCGAAATAAGTGAGAGTAATAATATTCCATCAGCTTTGCTGGAAACTTGCAAAACACTACCAGGAAAAATTAGCACAGGAACGTTTGTCTGTTTTTTTATGGCTGATATAGTTGCAGTTATATCTGTTTGCAGAAGACTACCTCCAACAAAAATAAGGTCTATTTGAGAATTATTTGCCGCAGTAATTATTTTCTCAATTATTTTATGTTCAAATTTATCGGGGTCAATTAGTGCAGCAAACAGAGTTCTTTTTGCCTCTAATATTTTTTTATAAATAGTTTGCTTATTCATTTTATTGTGATTCTTTATCAATACTCTGTTAAGTTTTTAGTTTTAAATTAAGACACTGGTTAATAGTGCATTATTTAAACATATCATTGAATTCTATTTGTTTTACTTCCTAATATATTTGTCAGCTTAATAGAAACACGGATAATGCGGATTGAACGGATTTTTTACTTTATATTTTATAAAATTCGTCAGTCTGTAAATAATCCATTGATAAGCCCACCCCAACCCTCCCAAAGGGAGGGGTTCTTTTTTTCGTTTTTAACTTTCCCAAAGGGAAAGCAAAGCTCCCTCCCTTTGGGAGGGGTGGGCTTATCAATGGATTCTCAATGGATTGTTTACAGAGTGAAATCCGTTATAATCAGTAAAACTCAACACTAAAAACTAAAGACTTTATTTTTTACTCTTCCATTCAAAAGTTTCCATTATGTGAATTACATCTTCTATCAGAAAATCGATTGAGGGGGTAAGTGAGTCCTTATTTGGCGAAACATTAAAATATAAAGAGCCTCGTAAAAAATGATTAACGCTATCTGTAATATGAAATTGCATTGGTGTTGCAGCATTTCCTTCAATAGAATATAATTTACAAAAGGTTTTCAAGGAGTCGTCCATAAAAATGGCTTCATTTATTGCATCTGCCTTCACAACATGCTTATATGCAAGCGTATGCGAATCTTCTATAAATTGTCCAACGTCGTTGTTTACTTTTTTATAACTAATGTGAATGGTTGCATTGTAGTCAGGAAATTGCATATTTATCCAAAACAATTCACTATTGTTATCTGTATCAGGAATTATTACTGCATAAGTTGGATATTCAAAGGAATACGGATAGTCTTCCAAAAATTGTTGATATTCTTTTTCAGGAAAACTAACTCTGTAATATTCTCGTGGTTTTGGCATAGGCTTATCCTCTGTGCAAGCCGAAAATATTATCATTATTAAAATAATTATTGAGATGTTTTTTTTCATTATATTTTTATTTTTAGAAATGTAAAAATATATATATTGAAATAAAAAACAAAAAAAATATTTTTAACTTCGTAAAATAGAATTAATAAAAAAATAGGGCGTTTTTCATGAGTGCCAATTTCGTCGTTACTTTTGAAATTTTAAAATGCTCATTTACAAGGGTAAACTTCAATTCTAAAATTACAAAAAAGCCTTGAAATTGACACCCGTGAAAAACGCCCTTATTTCGTATCCGTTCCTTAGTATTTCTGTGATATTCAAATTATTTACACAAAAAATAGCAGTAATAATTAGGGAGTATCAAAAAAAGCGAGTAACTTTGCAACCCGCACACTCGCAATAATTTGTGTGCTATAGCCAAATTAATTTATGCTTTACACAACACAAGGTATTGTTTTAAAACAAGTTAAATACAGCGATAGCAGTAAAATTATTACTATTTTTACCAAGGCACTTGGACGAAAATCATTTATGGTTTACGGACTAAGTAGTAAAAAAGGCAGAAAAAAAGTGGCTAATCTTTATCAGCCACTTTATTTATTAAACTTGGAATTTAATTATCAGGAAAATAAAGGCTTACAAAAAATAAAAGAAGTATCACTTACAAATCATTATAATTCAATACCTTTTAGTGTAGAAAAAACAGCAATTATATTTTTTCTAACCGAAATTTTAGACAAAATAATTAAATTTGATGTTGTAGATGAGTCAATATTTGATTTTGTAAACAATTCTTTACAAATATTTGATTTGCAAGAAGATAACTATATGAATTTTCATTTATTATTTTTGCTAAAAATAACCAAGTTTGTTGGTTTTGAGCCAAGTTCAAATTATTCTTTACAAAATAGATTTTTCAATATTTCGCAAGCAAAATTCTCTCCCAAATTTGACGAGAAATATAGTTTAACTGAACCTTGTAGTAAGCTATTTTCAGAACTAATTAATACAAAAATCACAGATTTCCATAAAATAAAAATGAACAACAAACAAAGAAGTTATATTTTAGATAAAATCTTAATTTATTATTCATTTTATATTGAGAACTTACTAAAAATAAAATCGTTAAAGGTCTTGAATGAAGTTTTCAGATAGGGAGAATTTGTTAGGAGTCAAAAACAATCTCATCGTAAATCTCTTTTACAGGAACTTCTATTTCTAAATGTTCAAGTTTAATAATTTCATCTAATTTTGTATATACTTGATGATACCAAAAATCATTTTCTCTTGTATAACAAGTTATTAAGCAATAGTTTTGTTCTACTAGAATATAATATTTCAGGCTTGGAATTTGTTTGTAGAATGTAAATTTTTGTCCTGAATCGTATTTTCGAGTGCTTTCGGATAAAACTTCAACAATAAGAATTGGTTTTGTTATTGTTAAATTATCGTCTTCGGTTTGGTCGCATCTAACAACAATATCGGGATAAGTATAATGACTTCTTTTTGTTATTTGAGTTTTTACAGCTTCGGAATTTACTTTGCATTTTTTCTTCTCTTTTTTTATAGTTTTTTTTAATGCAGTAGTAGTATTATAGACAATGTCATTATGTAAAATAGTTGTTCCTGCCATCGCAAAAATTTCGCCGTAATAAAATTCGTGTTTTATTTCTGAATTTCGTTCAAGTTCAAGATACGCTTCGTAGGTGTATTTTTCGGGTTGTAGTTTTGATCCTTCCATATAACGTAGTGGTTATGTAAGAGTTATTCTCTTTTATACAAAAATAAGACAAATTTATTTAAAAGTCAAATTTATTAGGTGAAAAAGCTTGGCGTTTTTCACGAGTGTCAAGTTCAAGGCTTTTTTGAAATTTTAAAATTTCAGGTAGTGTAACAAACTGGTAGTTATTTTTGATGTTACTAAATTCCTACGGAATGTTAGTAAATCTTTTTACGATAAACACTTACTAACATCACGCAGGGATTTAGTAACGTGGTGCATAGCTACCAATTTGGAACACTACCAAATTTCAAAAGTAACGACGAAATTGGTACTTAGTGTCTGGACGGAAATAGATAACAATTTATATATCAAATAAATACAAGGCTAAATCAATTTGAATGTTTAAAAACAAAAAAAGATAAAACACTGATAATCACGGTGTAAAAAAAACAGACAATGCTATAAGTTTGTAAAATACAAAACATTCAAACCAATTTAACAAGATAACACACTGTATGATTGCTTATTACCTATTTCCGTCCAGAGACTACTTATGAAAAACGCCAAAAAATCTCAGTAATTTTAAACCATAGTCCTTTATTATAGAAAAGAGTTTGTTTTATTTAAGTTTGCTCAGAGAATTAAATTTTACCTGCAATAGTAAAAATAAAATTTCGTCCGGGAGCTACAATCCCCGAAGAATAAGGACGATAGCGATGGTCTAAAATGTTTTCTACTCCGATATTTATTGTTAGATATTTTTTAACTTCAACAGATGTTCTAATATTCAAAGTCCACCACGAAGGAGAATATGGATTTCCATTTTTATCTGTGGCATAGATATGTGGCTTATCTGCCTCTCCTCCTGCAAGATTTTCAAAAGAAATTTCGGAATTATATTGAGAATAAAAATCTGCAAATATTTTTTTATATTTTACACTAAAATGTGTTGAGCCAAAACTTGGAGAAACATGTCGCAAAGGATTTCCTTCTTTATCGTAACCTTTTGTATATGTGTAATTTGTCTTTAATTTCAAATATTTAAGAAAATTTACACTTGCAGCAATTTGTCCGCCATAAACAACTGCTTCATCGGTGTTTACGAGTGATTCTACTTTACTCAATGTGCCGTCGTAATATATAGAATCTTGCCCATCAAAATCAAAATCGCCACGAACCATTGCATTGTCCAAAAAAGAATAAAATGCAACTACTTCAAAAAACAAATTTTCTTCCCTTTTTGCTATACTAAATTCAGAACTATAAACATACTCTGGTTTTAAATTTGGATTAGGAACAACAACCATACCTGGTTCAGAATCAAAGACTTTACCTACGTCATCAATGTTAGGAGCACGAAATCCTGTGGCAAAATTTAGATTAAATTGCCAATTTTTTTCGGTGCTATACGCAAAACCGACACTTCCGCTTAAAGCTCCAGTTTTATTTTCTATTTTAGTAAATGGAAACTGATAAAAAGTAGTATCTAAATCTGCTTCGAGAATAACATAACTGTATCTTATTCCGCTGTTTAGTGTGAGCTTTTTTGTAAAATGATGTTTAAATTGCAAATATGCCGATGCCGAACTATAGGTAGAATTGTCTGGATAACGACTCGCATAATTCTCTGATTCTCCATTATTTATATTCTCCAAAATTCCTTTGGAATAAACAATATTATGAATTGCTTCTGCTCCATAAAATAAAGATGTATTTTCAGAAAATTCTTTATCAAAATCAATATTTACAGTTGCAATTTTTACGTTTTCTGTTCTTTTTCTAATTTCGTCTTTATCAAATTTTCTATCGTTCCGACTTTCTGTATAGTCCTGATATACAAGTGTTAATTTTGATTCATTAAAAAAAACAGTCTCTTTTTGATTTTTTATTGATAAATTATTCATCAGCCATTTTTGAGGTCCGTAATACCACTGGGCATATTTTAGCTTGTCATCTCTATACTGTGTAAGTCTGTCATAACGAGGAATATCTGAGCTTTCAGAATAATGAAAGGCATAATTTATATCCCAATATTTATTTGGCTTAAATCTTACTTTCTGTAAAAAATTGAGTTGATTATAAGACGATTTTTTCTGAATATTATAATTAGAATTTTGTATAACAGAGTCTTTACCATTAATAATATCAACATATTCTGGACGAATATACTCCTCATTACCAATAGTTCCCATTTTTAAATCACCAAAATCGCTATAAGAAATACTTGTGAGCGTAGCTATTTTTTGCAATCCAATAGAAAAATCAAGATGTCCTGTTTTTTCCTGATTTACAGATGAATATCTTGTTAAATAATTTGCTGCAAACCTCGTTTTTTTGTTATGAGAAAGCTGTGCAATTTTTGTATGAAAATCCATCACACCACCAATAGCATCGCTACCATAAATTACCGAACCTGGTCCAAGAATAACTTCTGCTTGTTGTAAACTATTAGGATCTATTGCGATAACATTTTGCAAATTCCCACTTCTGTAAATCGCATTGTTCATTCTCACGCCATCTACAACTATCAAAATTCTGTTTGCGGCAAAACCTCTAATCATTGGGCTACCACCTCCAAGCTGGCTTTTTTGGATAAAAATTTCACCCGACGAGGCAAGCAAGTCCGCAGTTGTTTGTGGATTAGTTCTAGCCAAGTTTTCTACGTCAAGAAACGTTATTTTTACAGGAACTTCGGATAATTCTTGCTCCCAACGATTTGCTGCAATAGTAATTTGGTCTATTTGTTTACTTATTTTTTTTAGATAAATAACATAATTTGCATTTTCAATTTCTTGATATGAAATAATTTCTTTTTTATAAGAAATATGCAAAAATTCTACATGTTTTTTATGTTTAAAAACAGAAATATCAAATTCACCATTTTTATCGGTAGTAATAAAATTGTCGTTTATGCTAATTGTTACATATTCTATTGGCTTGTTTGTTTCATAGTCAATAACTTTAACTGTTTGTGCAATAATACTTAGTGGAAGTGCTGTAAGTAAGAGAAGTAAAATTTTATTCATAAAGTTAGTTTTTAAAGTATTTAAAAAGATAAAATTAGATATAAATTTATTAAAACATAAAATTTTAACATCTTTTAGGAAAATGCAAACAGTATAATAATGATTTTTCAACAATAAAAATAATAACAATATTCTGATTATAAGTTGTAAACCAATTATTTATTGTTCATTATTCATTGTTCATTGTTCATTAACTTAAATATATTTCTCTGTTGGATTGTTGATAAGGAATAAAAAGTGAATACTTTTTAAAAAAAACACACAGTTTATTTTTTTGTGAAAATAGTTTTTTTTAAATTTGCAATCTCAAAAATGCCGAGGTAGCTCAGTTGGTTAGAGCACCAGATTGTGGTTCTGGGGGTCATGGGTTCGAATCTCATCCTCGGTACAGAAAAATGTTCCATTAGTTTTATAACTTTTGGAACATTTTTTTATTGAAATGTTAAAAAATCTATATAGGATAGCATTCTAAAATAAATTATATCTGTAGATAATAAGGGCTCACCTCGAAAAGTTGAGGGGGAGTAATTACTCACCATATTAAAAAGTTAGAAATTACTCTAAATTTTACAACCCGTATGCTCTACAATGATGCTGATAAGTAGGTA
>JAOZQN010000899.1 GCA_029932195.1 Bacteroidales bacterium
CTCAAACTTTAATAATTTTGAAAGCCTTGATTTTTGAGTTTTTAGGAGTGCCCTGTAATGCGAGCTACATTGTTACAGATGATAAACATTTTAATATCTTAAAAAAAGTAAAACAACCCAAAATAAATATTATCTCAATAAAAGATTTCTCAAATTTATTAGAACAAGAAATTGTAAAGAAATAACATTCCTATTTAGTGTCTGGACGGAAATAGATAACAATTTATATATCAAATAAATACAAGGCTAAATCAATTTGAATGTTTAAAAACAAAAAAAGATAAAACACTGATAATCACGGTGTAAAAAAAACAGACAATGCTATAAGTTTGTAAAATACAAAACATTCAAACCAATTTAACAAGATAACACACTGTATGATTGCTTATTACCTATTTCCGTCCAGAGACTATTTACTACAACTAAACAATTGTTTATTAATAAAAGCAAATAAAAATATTTAGAAATTTATAATTAATAAAAAACATGAAAAAAAACACAATTCTACTATTATTTTTAGCCATCGCATTATTTTCTTGTAACCCAAAAACGGTAGAAGAGGAAGTTATATTAGAAGACAGTAAACTTAATGTTTCTGAAATGGAGCATATTGTAATGTCGGTAGTTTGGTATCAGCAATCTGCTGAAATGAAAGCCTGTTATTATCAGACGTTTAATTTTGGCAAAAGATTATTGGACGAAAACATGGAAAAAGCAACTAGCGATTTGCCAAAAGCCGTAGTTGTAGATGTGGACGAAACAATGTTGGACAACAGCCCTTTTGAAACAGAACGAATAAATACAGGAACGTCCTACACTTCGGAAAACTGGAAAGCATGGACAGACTTAATGGAAGCAAAAGCACTTCCGGGTGCTGTAGAATTTGCAAAATATGCAGAAGAAAAAGGTGTAGAAGTATTTTATATTTCCAACAGAAAATTGAATGAAGTAGAAAGTAGTATAAAAAATCTTACTGCCGAAGGTTTTCCTTTTGTAGATGAAGCACATATTTTATTCAAAGACCAAACAAGCGATAAAACAGAACGCAGAGCCAAAGTTTCCGAAAATTACGAAATAATTTTGCTTATTGGAGATAATCTCGGAGATTTTGACGAATTTTTTAACGAAAGAAGCGTAAATAAAGGTTTTGATATAGTCCACGAACATAAAAATGATTTTGGGCGCAAATTTTTAATATTGCCAAATCCAATGTATGGACGTTGGGAAAAAGCAGTTTACAATGGAGATTATTCAATATCTGATGAAGAGAAATCTAAATTAAGAAAAAAGGTATTGTATTAAAATAGTTGAGGGTGTTACAAATTGGTAGTTATTTCTTATTGGACAGTATAAAGACTTACTAACGTTCCGCAGGAACTTAGTAACGTCAAAAAAACTATCAGTTTGTAACCAACCAAGTTTTTTAATTTCGTATTACTCGGAGTGCAACTTTAAGTCGCACCCCGAATAAATAGGAGAAATTATAACTTAAAAATCTATTATTAAGATACTTTTGGCATACTAAGTAGTCATACAAAAGTTTCTTAACAATTATTTTCAATTAATTAGTATTTGAACGGAATAAGGCTTCTGTGTTGTAATTTGCTATAAGTAA
>JAOZQN010000900.1 GCA_029932195.1 Bacteroidales bacterium
GTATTTCTAACAATTTTATTATCACCGATTTAGAAAGTCAGAAACTTCAGTTACAAGACTTGTCAAACGAAACAATTAGAATAATTTGTGGGCTGACTTATAAACAGATAGATAATATTCGTAAAGAATTAAAAAAACAATAAGAACAATGAAAAAAACAATATTTTCAATTAGTTTGATACTAATTATCCTGTTATTTGCCTGTAAAAAACCTATTGTATATCCTAATGAGCCACAAATTGATTATCAAAAAATTATAATCAAAGATTCTATAAATGAATTTAATGAGGAGGTTGTTTCTTATGATTTAATTTTCAATGCACTTGATGGTGATAGCAATTTAGGTTTAAGACAATCTGATACTGTAGATGATTTTTCATACGGAAGTCCCTATTATAACAATGCTTTTATTTCACTTTACAAAAAGTTAAACGGCGAATTTATAGAAGCAGATGTTACATATACAATTGCAGATTCTGTTTATACAGATACTCTTCGTTATAATCAAAGAATTCCGCATACAGACCCAGTCGGGTTAAATGATTATTTTAAGGCAGAAATAAAAGTTAATATGCAAATAGAAAAAATAATTTTTGATGCAGATTTTTTTAAGTTTGATACAATTAAATTCGTTTTTTATGTTGTAGATAAGGATTTTAATATAAGTAATATTCAAGAAACTCACGAAATAATAAAAGATTTCAGAGGAACTCTAACAGATACAGATACGGTTATAATATATTAATATTTGACTCCAATGCAGAATTTGATTAAAAATGCTTTTCGGAATGGACTCATATTTTGAATTTCTAAGCTTATAGTAAGTGGTTAGCTGTATATAAACGACACGTTTTATTTTGTAATATACTTATTATCAAGTATAAATCAATTATAAATCATCAATTTAAAATTGTCAATCTACTTACTTAAATTAATACTTACTGGATTTTTGAACCTTATTTTCTTATTTATTTTTATTTATTTAAAATAAGGTAGTAAGGTTTTTTTATGAAAAATACAAACTGTTTTTTTGCTCTTAGTAAAACATCAAAAAAAACACATAAAAAAAGCAACCTTTCTTATTTAATAATCTCTTTATAGAGAAATTATTAATCAACTAAAAACGTTTCCTATGAAAAAGTTAATACTGTTTTTTTCTATTCTTGTTTTGAGTGCTGTTACAATAAATGCTCAAAATAATTATATTACACAAAATGCAAAGAATATTTTTAATATTCAGAAGGCAGAGTTTGAGAGTAATGACAACAGTAATAAAGGGCTAACAGACTGGATTGCAGGTAGTAATGTCTTGTGGCAATACACTCTTATTAATGGAGGTTATTTTACAATAGGCTCTTTTAACGGACTAAGTTCCAGTGTAATAGATGATAATTGTCAGTTCACTTTTGGACACCCTTTTGCATTGTCATCATTTCCGTTTCCTATTATTAACGGCTATGAATATTCTCCTTTGGAGGTTATGATAAATCAAACTGGAACTCTAGAAGAGAAAGAGGACTCTCTTATTTATACAGTCAATTTAGATAATATTTGTGAGGCAAAATTTATTATCGACCAAACAAGTGAAAGGTTACGAATATCGTATAAACTAAC
>JAOZQN010000354.1 GCA_029932195.1 Bacteroidales bacterium
CCCCCCCCCCCCCCCCCCCCCCCCCCCCCCCCCCCCCCCCCCCCCCCCCCCCCGTAAATTGTCTAAACCTTGATTTACTTGATTTTAGGATTAGCTTGATTTTTTAATTGTCTTAACCATAATTTACTTGATTTTGGGATTTACTTGATTTTTTTGAACAGCTACGCTCATGTTAATCTTTTAATCAAGCAAATCATGGTTTGGACTATTTTAGTTTTTAATAATTTTTTCTGTTCCAATAAGAATGTTATTTTGGTTATAAAGTGCTATAAAATAAATTCCTGTTGGTAAGTAGCTCATATCAATTTCAATAGATGCAACATTTTCTGTTTCCATTTGATATGTTTTTGTTCCGGTGATTGAGATTAAGCGGATAGTTTTTACTTTTTCTAAATTTTCGGAATTAATAGTAATAAAGTCAGTAGTTGGGTTTGGATATATTTCAAAATTAATTTTATTGATATTATTAATTGACTGAGTTTCATCGTATTCAATAACATAATAAAGTTCTGATGTGTTAATAATATCGTTCCATTCGCTTGCGACACCAAGCATGGATGTTCCTGATGGCCAACCTGCGAGTGCTATTGCACCTGCATCTTGTCCAGAGCCGTAATCATCTGGTTCTTGTGAAGTTCCTTGCGAAGTTCCGCCCCAGTTATAGTAAAGGTCGTCAATAGCTTGTCCGTTTCCTGAGCCATTTGCACCTTGTCCAGTCCAAAAATTTGTTCCTGTTGCGTCATCGTTTCCGTCCCAAAGCCATGTTCCTTCAGTTGTTTTGTCGGTTGCTCCGAGCCAAACATAAGCTATTCCGCCACCATTACTTATTGTAACGTAGTCGGTTGGGATTTCTGCACCGTTAATAATTTCATCGTAAATTGCATCTTGTTCGTTTTGGTCGTTAATTTCTACGAGGTAGCCACCTTTGCTAACAGCGTCTGCTGCTGCGTCTTCCCAAGTTTTTAAATCTTTAACAATTTGGTAGTCTTTGCCATCATATTCGAAATTATAGCTTGGCACAAATTCGTCTGCTAAACACCTAACTGAATATCCAAAATTCCAATCAACTTGCCAACGATTTATTGTTGGTAATTGGTCTATTCGTGAACAAACATTTCTGTAATAATAGTTATCTGTATATGTTCCTGGAGTTGTTGACCAAAAATATGTCCAATAATAATCTGAGCCATAAGGGCTTACAGAAGGGAAACCTTCATTATAAACAAAATCTAAGTCTTGATACCAAATACCTCCAAAAAGTGCATCAAAACCACTTCCTCCATCCACTTGTAATTGAATTCCTTCGTCTGTTCCTCGCTCCGAGCCGGTTTCGTTTGCGTCTTCTTCACTCATTCCAAGTTCCATTTCCATTTGCATCCATTCTACGTCTGATGGTAAATGCCAGCCATCTGGACAAATTCCTTGACTGCTTTCTTCGGTTTGATATTGCATCATTTCGTGCCATTGATAAAGTCCACCGTAATCATCACACTCTGCTTCGTTGTTGTTGTAACAATATTTTTCAATTGTAGAATTATCTGTTTGGTGATTGCTACCACTTTGAGTAAGCATTGTTCCAATGTTCAGGTTTTCTGCCATCCAACATTGCTCGCCGATTAGCACTGTTGCATATTCTTTGCCATCTCTTTCGTCTGTTAAAATATCTCCACAATTAAATTGTGCAAAAATATTTACTGTAAAAAATAAAATTAAAATTAAGATAATTGATGTTTTTTTCATGGTTGAGATTTTTTGTGTTATTCACGAGTGCCAATCTCTTCGTTACTTTTTAAGTTTTAAAATACTCATTTACAGTGGTAAACTTCAATTCTAAAATTTCAAAAAAGCCTTGAATTTGACACTCGTGAAAAACGCCGATTTTTTTTATTGAATTATTATTTTTTGTGTAAAAATTTGACTTTCTGTTTTAATTTTAATGAAATAAATACCTTTTTTTTGAATTACGAATTGCGAATTATGAATTACGAGTTCAGATTTGAGAATTATTTTTCCTGTTATGTCAATAATTTCTACATTCGTAATTTGTAATTCGTAATTCGTAATTGTAAAAGTTCCGTTTGAGGGGTTTGGATAAATTGATATTTTATTTTGTTGTGCAGTTTCTATATTAACAAATTCGTTTACAGTAACTGTAAATGAGCAAGAGTTTTCGTTATCAGCAATATCTGTAACCGTCCATGTAATTTCTGTTTCTCCTATTGGAAGTTCTACACCAGCGAGAGTTTCAGATTGATTAATATTATTTGTAACAGAAGCAACTTCACAATTATCATCAGTTAATGCGTCAAATTCAATTCCTGATACTATGTAATCAGTTTCGCCTTCTTGTAAATCTCTTGTTTGATTATCTACGCAGGTTATAGTTGGATTTTCTTCATCAATAGTTAAAGTTGCAATATTACTTGTAGTATTTCCTTCGTCATTAGTAAGGAAACACTGATATTGATAATTATCCATATCTGTTGTAACTCCAGTAATGTTTAAAGTTGTGGTAGTTGCATTGCTGTAAACTCCACCATCTGTAATATTGTTAAAACCAGAGCCTTCGTTTACTTGCCATTGGTAGTTGTCTGTGAAGTCGGCAGTAACAGAAAAGCTAATATCAGTATTTGGGCAAATACCAGTTTGGTCGTTTGGGTGTGATGAGACAAAAGGAAGATACGATTTTTTGAAGACTTTAACATATCCTTCTGAAGTAGGATTTCCTGACCCCGTACAAGTAGCACCACCGGCGAGTTTCGTGCCGTCTTGGTTAATAGCTATACCTGCACCAAAATAATCTCCGGAATTATTTCCGTCAATAATATTAGCTGTTGGTGTCCAGTTATTTGTTTCAAAAACATAAGTTTGCACTCTACCAGCGTTGCTGTTGTAGTTAAAATTAGCAACTCCTACGGTTTGTCCGTCTCCGCTAATAGTTGTGTTACCGGAAGTTCCGCTAATATCAGTTCCTAATTGCTCCCAAGTTCCGTCGTTACATTCATACACTTTAATATAATTTTCTAAGTATCCGCCAGCAGTAATTCTTGAGCCATCGTTACTTATACTTAAGAAATTACCAAACCAGTCATTTGCGTTATTACCGTTTATTTGTGAACCTATTTGTTCCCAAGTTCCTGCATTGTTTTTATATATTTTTACGGCACCACAATTATTTCCGTTATCGTCGTTAAAATATGCACCAACAGCGAGAGTGTCGCCGGTTGCACTTAAAGCAACTTGATTTCCAAGTCTTTCGTCGGCAACACCATACATATCTGTTCCTATTTGATTCCAAGTTGTTCCGGAACCGGAATATTCAAAAACTCTTACTACTCCCGATTCGAAAGTTCCTCCTGTACTTGTTCCTCCGAGAGCTACTTTTGTTCCATCGGCGTTTAAACTAACTGAGCAACCGGAGTAGTCAAATGCATCTCCAACAATTTCACCGATTAGTTGCCAGCTTGTTCCTGTCCATTCATAAATTTGCACACGCCCATTGTCATTACCACTATAATAAATTCCACCAATTGCAAGCACTGTGCCGTCTGCATTTAGACTTATTGCGTCTCCAAACTCTTCGAATGAAGTTCCAATCATTTCGTTTCCTAACTGTAGCCATTCTTCTTCTGCTTCTGAGTATTGAAAAACTCTTACCTGTCCATCTCCACCATTGTGCATTTTTGCACCTACTGCTACAATTGAACCATCTGAATTTAAAGCAACTGTGCTTTGTCCGTCGTAAGATTCTTCTCCCATAATGTCTTCTCCAATTTGTTGCCACATTTGTGCTTGTGTTGAAAAAAAGGATACAAGCAACACTAATATGATAATAGAAATTTTACGTTTCATAATTTTAGAAATTAGATTATTGAATTATTAATTTTTCGGTAAATATATTATTTTCAGTTTGTATTTTAATGAAATAAATACCTTTTTCTTCAATTGAAAATTGAGAATTGTGAATTGAGAATTGAGAATTGTGAATTATTTTTCCTGTAATGTCAGTTATAATTAAATTTTGAATTTTTGAATTTGTGAAATTTTGAAGAAAAAAAGTTCCGTTTGAGGGGTTCGGGTGAATTGAAATTTTATTTGCAGATAAATCTGTAAGTTGGGTTGCTACGTTTACAGTAACTGTCCAAATTTGTTCATCTAAATTTTCAGAAGTAACTGTATATTCAAACGGATTAGAAAAATCTTGTTCTGTTTCTGTATCTGGATTTATTGTTGCGTTTTCGGAAATAGTAATTGTTGGCGTTAATGCTGTTAGATTTGTTCCGTTTACAACTTCAATATTAACAGTGTGATTTTCGGTACTGATAATTGCATCTCCTGTTTGTTCGGTAAGAACAAAAGTTAAAATATCATTTTCAGTATTATTAAAAATAATAATATTTAAAGCATCAGAAGGGCATGCAATTGAATTTGTATTTTTTTCTGTTCCGTTTGCTCTGCTCATAACAAATACAATTATACTTTGTCCGGCAATATCGTTTCCATTAATATCAAGTAGGGTTTCGTTAAGAGTTTGTGTGTATGTTTGGCTTCCAACAGGTGTAATTGTTTGAAAATTTGTTACGGTATTTGCCTCCTCTATTGAAAAATTTTCAGCTTGGTCTTGTGGGACAAGCATAATTCGGTATTCCTCAATACCTGTTTCTGTGTATGGTTTGTCAAAAGTAGCTTCAATATCTGAGGCATTTCCGTATTGTTCGGCATTTGTAGCAGATAAATTTTGAGGAAAATCGGCAACAAAAATATCATCTGTATATCTTAACAAAAAAATGTCTCCCCAATTACCGTTAGAGTTAAAATAGTAGTCATCAATTTGGAAAGTTCCATCATATTGTCCTGCGAAATAAATTTCATTATTTTCATTAACAATTATTTGTCGCCCCATTTGCTCGTTACCTACATCAATTGCATTTACATATTGTAGGTCAAATTGAGTGTTATATTTTGCAAAGAAGCAGTCTTTTTCGTATTGTCCATTCACTACACCAAATTCTTGGGTATGACAACCTTTTCCAAATGTAACAGATTCTGTGTCTTGTCCTAAATATCCGGTTAGGAAAATTTCGTTTTGTGGCGAAACTGTAATATCTCTGGCTTGATTCCAGCCTGTTGATGGAATTACCTGAACATGTAGCAGTTCTAAATTGTTAGAAAATTTTGCAATCCATATATTTCTATGTTGTATGTTATTTCCTGCCGAAATGGTAGTACTACCAAAGTGAAGGTTATTTGTTAGCGAGCCGGTAACATAACAATTTCCTTCGTTATCCATTGTTAGACATGTTGCTACATCTTCGTCTAATTCGTCTCCTTGTGGCAAATAAACTGCGTCCTGATTTCCTTCTGGAGAGTATTTTACAATAATTGGGTCGTAGTATGTTTCACTAATAATTCCACAGATAAAAATATTATTATTGTTATCTATTCCTACATCACTAAAAGATTCCATGTATCCACTGTGAGCATAATCGTTAGCCCAAAGTAATTCAAAATCGGTATTATATTTAGCTACAAAATTGAAGTCTTCGCTACCGCCTCCTGTTGCTGTTAGTATTACAGAATTAGTTCCGTCTCCGTTAAGTGTAGCTTCTCCTCTAATTTTTCCACAAATAATTATATTATTATCACTATCAATAGCTACCGAACTTGAGTTATCATTCTCGCTTCCACCTTCTCCAATTGCATTGATAAGATTTCCGTTGGAGTCGTATTTACAAACAAAAATATCTCTTCCACCTTCGGCATCAATAGTAATTTCGTCTGCACCTTCGCCAAAAGTAGCTTGTGTGTCGAAGTATCCTGTAACAATTATTTCGTTGTTTGTGTTAAATACTATTTCATTTGTCCAGTCGAAACCTGTAGAGCCACCTCCGCTTTTTACCCATACGAGTTCCATGTCTGTATCATATTTTGCAATATAAAAATCTGAACCGCCTGCTGAAGTTACTGTTTGGCTACTACCTTGTAGTTGTAGCGTATTTTTAAAATAACCTGTAATATAATAATTACCTTCGCTGTCGAATGCCGAACCTGTAATATTGTCGTCATCAGAGCCTCCTACCCATAATCCGGAATTAAGGGTTTGTGAATTAGCAGTAAAAAATACTGCAATAAGTAAAATTGAAATAAAAAATTGTTTCATGATTTTAGAAGTTAGTTGTCTGCACCATGATTTTCTTGATTTTAGGATTATTTTGATAGAAGAACAGCGAAGCTGTTTAAAAATCATGTTAATCTTTTAATCAAGTAAATCATGGTTAAGACTATTGAATAATTAATTTTTCAGTATAAATATTATTTTCTGTTTGAATTTTAATAAAATAAATACCCTTTTTATTAATTACGAATTGAGAATTAGGAATTACGGATTTTGATTTGTATATTATTTTTCCTGTAATGTCGGTGATTATAACTTTGGCAAAGTTTGAAACTTTGCCAAAGTTTATTGTAAAAATTCCGTTTGAGGGGTTTGGATAAATATTTATTTGATTATCAGTATTGTTATTAACTGAAGTTTCGGAGTTTATAACATCTTAAATATCAAAAAGTTAAAAAA
>JAOZQN010000901.1 GCA_029932195.1 Bacteroidales bacterium
TTTAATTTTTTAACTTCTTGATATTTAAGATGTTATAAACTCCGAAACTTCAGTTCTTTATTAATTGCTCCTATTAAATATTTTTTTCTTGGGTTATAATTTTGTTCTTTGGCAAGTTGTTCTAAATCGGTTGTAATTCTTCTTGGTTTTTGTGTAATATTTAGTAAGTCTTGGGTTCGTTCTGCTTGCACTTTATAAAATAATTCTTTTGCTTGTTTTTGTAAAATTAGTTCTATTTGCAATAAAATATCATTATTTTGTAGTTTGGAAACAACCTCTAATATTGATATTTTTCGTGTTTCTAATTCTATTTGTTCCATAATTTTCAATTTTTAGAATATTTATATTTTACAAAGTTACAATAAATTTTCCATTTTTCAAACAAAATATTCAGGTATTTCGGCTTGCAAAAACTCGTTCCATTTTGTCCAGCTGTCTGATAAAAATTATTTATTCACTTCTTGCCAAAGTTATAAAAAAAATCTAATTTTAAAGAACACATTTTCTTAAAATCATAAAGAAAAATAAGAAAAGTGTTTTTATTGGCTGAAAATTATTTTTAATCGCTTATAGTAAAAGATACAAATTTTGAATTTTGCCAAACATACGCACTGTATCCAACTTCACTAAATCCAAAATAAATAGCAGAATTTTCAACCGTAAATTCTGTGAGTTCTCCATTTTTGCATTCATTGTGTTTTTTACACCATGTTTCATAAGTCCCTGCTTTTGCTTTTTCAATATAATAACTATAATTAAAATCAAATTCTTGAATTACGATATAATCTACGCTATAATTCATATATATGCAAAATCTCATTTTTGTCTCCGTATGATTTATTAATATCCATGCTTCGTCTTTTATGCCATTGTTATCAAAATCGCCAGAAACAAAATATGGTCCATCATTTATTTTGTGTTCATCTCTAAAATACGTCCACTCTCCTTTTATGTTATCCTCGGTTGGCTTATACCAAAAAACTTCTTTTATTTGATTAATAAATTCATTGTTTTTATTTATATCTATTTTATTATTAGCAATTTGTGTTTCTAATTCTTCTACTTTTTTAGTATTATTGGATAGTGTATTATTCAGTTTTGAAACATCTTCTTCTATTTTTGTAATATTTTGCGACAATAAATCTAATTTTATATTTTGGTTATTTATTATCAAAATAAGGCTATCAACCTTAATATTTAAAGTTGCTATCTGTTCTTTTTTATTTTGTGCAAAACAAGAAAAAGTAAGTAGTAATATTATTACAATAAAATTTATTTTTTTCATTATTTTATTTTTTTACGATTTATTACAAGCAGTTTAAGATACAGAACTTCTCCAACTTATTCGGGGTGCGACTCAAAGTCGCACTCCGAATAGACAGAGATATTAAATTGGACAAAAAAACACCTTTGACAAAGTTTTTTTACTTTGTAAAAGTTGTGGCTACCACGAATATACTGCGAGTTACAACTTTGCCAAAGTGAAAAAACTTTGGCAAAGGCGAAATTATAACATCAATATTCAAAAAATGCTTTAACTGTTTTCGTTTTGTTGTGCAGCGTTTGCCATAGTTGTTGTGCGAATTGTTTTTAATTCAATATT
>JAOZQN010000902.1 GCA_029932195.1 Bacteroidales bacterium
TTGTCTTAAAAATCAGCAAATTATAGAGATGTCCATTTTTTTAGCACTGATTTTTTGAGGTCTGAAATATAGCTATTTTAGGGTAATAGCTTTAAAATGCTTTTATTTTTCTTTGAGTTTAATTTTTATTTTTTCGATTTCTTTAGCAATATCTTCGTTGTTAAAATATGTAGGATTTGTTAAAACCCATTCATATACATAATTAGGGAATACCCCATCTTCCGGAGATTTATTGCTTAGATTTATAAATGTTAAGAAAAATATTGGCATAAAACTATTTTCACCTATATCACTATTTAATTTAAAAGAATACTTTTCTCCATTTAAAAATGCTTGATAATATTTTAAATAAAAAATAATCACAGAGTTGTATATAATTTGCTCATCATAAACCATTCCTGTAACAAAAAGACTTACATAAACACCTTGTCCTCTTATTTCGGAGAAAAAATCATCATTAAAGGGGGTGTCTTTTATAAGATTATATGCTTTTTCGTATTTTTTTAAATAATTATCTCTATTGCGTGTGTAATTTTCACTTTGCGAAATTTGAAATAATTTTATCGTATCTGTAATTATTAATGTATCAGTATTATTTACACTAATATTTTCTATGTCAGTATTACAACTAAAAATAAAAACAGAAATGATAAATATTATATAAATAAATTTATATGTTTTTTTAGTAATCATATTTATATGGTGAAGTTTTTATATTATAACCATTTTTACCATTTGAAATAATATTAGGAATGTTAAGTAATTTTCCAATATTAGTAGAAGTGCCATTTGAATTTAGTTTAAAAGAATAGCTACTATTAAAAGAAGAAGCTCTATTGAAAAACATATTGAAAGAGCCGTTGCCATAATTTTTATCACTATGAGAAGGACCAACATAATCTGTAGCTCCAATTGACGAAAAACCAGTTACACTAGTCAATGTTTGGGCAAAATTCTGACTATTACAACTTGCAAACATAAATATAGCATTATCTGCCATTTTTATACTTCCTCCTTTAATCAAATCGTTCATTGCAATAATTCCATCATCAGACATAGTTGTATTACCATCAAATAATAAACCATGAGATCCACTATGCCCAATGTATGCAACATTATCAATACTTCCAAAAGACGTTGTTGTATTTGTCATGGCATCTAGAAATTCATTTTCATTTGTAGCTAATGCGATAACACTTACATTCGGAAGACCATTGGCAGTTTTTTCTGCACTGTTTTCTCCATTTATATGGGCTTCGCCAGCTGTTATTACTAAGTCTCTGCCTTCTTCTCCTAATACAGTTCCATCGCTAGCATGCCAATCGTATTGATTACCATTAAAAGTAACACCATCTTCATCTGTTCCTGATTGCCATAATAATTGTCCTGTTTCTTTATTTCTATACCAATCATCAAGCATTCCATTTGGATCTATTCTCATTACTGGGTTATTTTGTGCGTATTGGTATGGAGTTAGCCAACTTCTGCTCGCAGCCATAGGGTCTATTACGTGCCACCTACCAATTTGTGCATCGTAAAAGCGGAAGCCGTAGTCGTGCCAATTTAAGCCAAAGTCTTCTTGTAGTTCTTTTCCAT
>JAOZQN010000903.1 GCA_029932195.1 Bacteroidales bacterium
CGTTTTTGTAATATATTCACAACCAGCTAATTACAACTCCGAAACTTCAGTTAAATAATTAGCCAATTTTAATAAACTATTTTCATATTCTGTTTGGTCGGCAGTTCTTAAAATTATACTTTCAAAAATTTGCTTTTCGTATTTTTTAAGTTCTTCTGAATTTAATAGATAATCGTGTTTTTGGTATAATTCAGATATAAGAATTTTAAACTTTTTTTGACAATTATCCCAATTTGTCTCTTTTACTTTTTTTAGTGAAACATTAATTATAGGATATTTATTTTGATGTTCTTTACAAAAATCTTTTTCGTTTGCTATTTCAAATTCTGTAAACAATTTTGCACTATCCTGTTTTTGAATATCAAAAAAATGTTCAATCATAGAAAGATTGAGAGTTTTACCAAATCTTTTAGGACGAGGCATTAACATAGTATAATTACCATTGTCAAAAAACTCTTTTATCAGCATTGTTTTATCAACAAAATAGCCGTTGTCTTCTATTATTGTTTTGAAATCGGAACTGCCTTTGCGTATTACTTTTTTTTGTTTCATTTTTAACTATGATTAAGTTTTGTAAAGATACATTTTTATTTTAGTCTTTGATTTAAAAGAGTGTCAAGTCCATCTTCTGACAAAAAAAGACTTTCTGTAAAAAAATCTTTATTAGCATTCATTTTACTAAGAGCAGCTGCATTTATCATTGGATTTCCACCTGTCACATAGTTAGTCATTACGTCTCCATTTGTAAACACAGGAATTGTATCTTCGTTTTCTATCCAATCTGTAACACCAGCCAATTCATCTAAATCTAATGAAGTAAAATTAGCTTGATTTTCAGGAGTTGAAAGAACATAAGGTTTATTATCTTCGGTAAAGTAATTTCCATAATATGCTATAATATCATCATTAACAGGATTTGTATTATCATTAAACAGCATATTTGTTAGAGTTCCAGTTGTTGTTATTGTAACTCCATTGTTTATAAATAAGTTTTCTTCTGCTGCCGAGAGTTCAAAAGTAACTGTTACACTTCCTGTAATATTTGCAATTTCTAAATTATCAACAAATGCTACGTATTGTTGTGTGCTACTTACTATTGTATTAATTTCTATATTAACAGAATTTTGTGGAATTTCTTTTGTGTTTTTTAGTTCTTCAATACCTGTTTCAATTGGATTGTAAAAAATATTATCATCGCTATTAAAAACATAATTTATAGAGTCGGCAGTAGTAGAATTATTAAAAATAACTGCACCTTCTTCCATTATTACATTTTGTCCACCGTTTGTATTCCAAACTTCACAGGAGTCGTAAAGTGCTTCGAATGTAATGTCGTCAATTACAATATCTTTGGTTGTTGGAATAAAAAAGTTATTCTCTGTTTCTTCTTCTGTTGTAACTGCTGTTTTTTGGCAAGATGTAATGCCTACAATACTTGCTGTCAAAAGTGCAAGTAAGATGAAATTTGTAATTTTGTTCATAATTTTAAAATTTAATTTGTTTGTGAAAAATTGATTATGTGAATTTGTTTTTTGCACGTAGGGTAGGGGCTTTATCGCCCCCCCCGATGAACTGTGCGTGAAAGTTTCCCTT
>JAOZQN010000355.1 GCA_029932195.1 Bacteroidales bacterium
ATATTTGCATAAGGCTTATATGGTAATCTTTTTTAACGAAGCATAATGCTAAAATTGACCTTCAAAAGTGTCGTTTATATATGGTTAACTACTTACAATGCCAAAATGCACATTATTATTGACAATTCTCAATTTTTATTTTTTATAAATAGCTCGCTATTTTTTCAAATATAAAACTTTGTGGTTACCAATACAGACGCACCTTTTGTCTTTTCATAACTTAAAGTTGATGAATTAATCAGGTTAAAAATGAGTTTTTGTTATCAACTACAAAAATAGATAATTATTTTAGAAATCATTAAATTTATTCGTTTTTATTTTGAGACGCTAATACAATGGTTATCTAAATTTTTGATTAATAATTAAATGATGTGAAATAATATGTTGATTTTTAGTTGTTTCATTATCGTAGTGTCGTTTTTTCAATACCTTAATTATTAATTTCTCAATGTTTTTTTGTAAGATAATTTTACGATAAGGAGTTCTACATAGATTTAGTTTACAATAAAGTTTTAATTTGTTATTGCAATATTTCGTTTTTCTATTTTCTTCGTTAATGTGTTCACCACCCTGTTTTATTTTTAATTAAATAATTGATTAACAGTGCTTTATTTTTAGATGTGTTTGAAATGTAAGCCTTTGTTAATTAATGAATTATGAAATTTTAACAAACTATTGATTTAAGATTAGTTTTTTTTTATACATTTGTTCCATAATTTTAAATTTTAATTTAGTCTATTTTAATCAGATTAATTTTTATACATTTGTTCTGTAATTATGTAATAACCAAATTGATAGCAATATTGCTGTCTAATATAAGATAAAAATATATGCAAAGAGAATTTAATACATCTGGACCAAATATTTTGCAAGAGCATTATACAGTAATGCGACAAAATATTATAAATAAAGGAATTAAACTTGTAAATAAAAAACGCTATTTTACAATTTGGGCACCACGCCAAACAGGAAAAAGCACTTATTTTAGACAACTTGCCAAAGAATTGGAAAAACAAGACTACAAAGTAGCTCACATTAATTTTGAAAATTATAAGAACGAGCCCGAAAAATCATTTTTAAGTCGTTTGGTTTGGAAATTAGAAGAGTCGTGGAATATTGATATTGCAGACAAAACATTAGGTGAAATTTTTGAAGAGGTAGAGAAAAACAAAAATCAAAAATGCGTTTTAATAATTGATGAGGTTGAGGGAATAAACGAGGAATATTTTGGTAGTTTTTTGCATTCTATCCGAAATGCCTATCATTCAAGAGAGTCGCATTGTTTAAAAAGCGTAATACTTGTTGGAGTTTCTAATATTGTTGGTGTTGTTAGCGATAATGCCTCGCCATTCAATATCTCTGATAATCTGAATGTTCCGTATTTTACCGATGCCGAAGTTCTTGAACTTCTCGGACAGCACGAAACCGAAACAGGACAATTATTTGAAGAAAAAGTTAAACGAAAAATTATCCAAATAACAGCCAATCAGCCCGGACTTGTGAACGGTTTTGCCAAAGTGCTTGTGGACAATAATCCTGATAAAAAAACATTAAGCTACAACGACTATTTGAAAGTAGAACATTGGTATTTGAATGTAGCAATAGATAAAAATTTTGCAAATATTTTAAATAAGGCAAAACAAAGTAGAAGTTTTGTAGAAGGATTATTATTTACCGAGAATAAAGTAAAATTTGATATAGACCGAGAAAGTATAAAACTTCTGCATACCAACGGTTTAATTAAAGAAGATGAGAACAGAAATGTTACATTTTGGGTTCCTTTTTATAAAAAAAGATTATATAAAGCTTTTTATCCATATACAAATGGCGAAAAAACAAATATGTTACGTAGTTTTGTAGTCCAAGAACTTTTTGATGAGAATAATAACCTGAAATTTGATACACTTATTTATAACTATAAAAAATATGTAAAGAGGCGAGGTTTTAAAGTTTTTCGGCAAAAAGATGAGAAGAATAATTATAAATCCATAAAAGAGAGTGCATTAATTTATAGTTTTGAGACCTATATTCAAGCGTTTCTGCAAGTTGTGGACGGCAAAAGCTACCGAGAAGCAGATACTGGACTTGGTAAAAGCGATTTAATAATAAATGTAAATTCAGATGAATATTTAATTGAAACAAAAATATATTATTATGAGAGTCAGTTTCTTAAAGGAAAAAAACAACTTGCATATTATTGTAAAAGCCTTGGCTTAAACAAAGGAGTTTACCTTGTTTTTTATCCTAATAATTATACTTATCCCGAAACATTTGTAGAGAAAAAAGAGCTTATCGAAAATATTGAAATTACAACATACCTTATAGAATTTGATGAGTCTAAATGGTAATACCAAACCGTTGTCAAAATAATGAATATAAAAAGTTTCTTTTTTACTTATATTTCTTAAAAAAAATATTCCATAGCTACGGCTATGCAAGATTTTTTATAAATCAAATAATCAAAAAACAATTCATTTTCTAAATCATCATTTTGACTACGGTTTGGTATAAGTGCTGAACGACTGGCTACTTCCTGAAAATTAATATTTTATAATCACCTAATCTTATAAAAAATGAAAAAAATAATTGTAATAATGATTCTCTCATTTTATAGTGTTTTTGCTTTTTCGCAAGAGCTAAATTGTAGAGTATCAATTAATCATTCAAATGTTCAAAATACTAGTAATCAGCAAATTTTCCAGTCTTTGCAAAGAGATATTTCGGAATTTATGAACACAACCAAATGGACAGATTATAGTTTTAAACAAAACGAAAGAATTGATTGTAATATTTCAATTATTGTCAATAAATTCAACGGAATGGATCGGTTTGAAGCAACACTTCAAATTACTTCCAGTCGTCCTGTTTATGGAACTTCGTTAAAATCGCCACTTCTAAATTATAAAGAAAAGGATAACTTATTTACTTTTAGGTATGTTGAAAATCAGGCAATTGAATTTAACGAAAGTTCGTATTCTACAAACTTGGCTTATGTTATGGCTTTTTACGCATATATTGCTATCGGCTACGATTTTGATTCATATTCGCTTTTTGGTGGTGAGGAATTTTTCCAGATAGCACAAAAACTTGTAACAAATGCACAAAGTTCTCCCGAAAGAGGTTGGAAAGCATTTGAATCTACCGACCAAAATAACCGTTATTATCTTGCTAAAGACTTAATTAGCCCAATTTACAAACCTATGCGAGAGGCTTCATACAAATATCACCGACTTGGAATGGACGTGATGACAGAAAATATTACAGGAGGTAGAAAACAGGTTGGAGAAGCAATAAAATTATTGGTAAAAGTTCATAAAAAAAAGACAGATTCTTTTCTTATGAGGGTTTTCCTTGATGCAAAACGAAAAGAAATTATAAATATTTATTCAGAAGCTCCAAATGTTGAAACAAAACCAGTTGTAGCAAATCTCAAAATGATTGATGTAGGAAATTCAGAAAAATATGACAAAATGGGAGGGAAATAGATTTACGATTTTTGATTTACGATTTCCTAATAATCTGCAAAATGAAACTTTTACTAAAAATAATATATATTGGAGCATTTGCACCCATTTTAATGGGTAGCCTGACATTTTTTTATTGGTATTACGAACGCTTTTGGTTTGCAAAAGATGTAAGTATTGAGATCTTAGCTCTTCTTTCAATTTATTTATTCGTTATACTTGGCTTTATTGCATTAATATTTTCTGTAGGATTTGCTGTATCTGGAAGTAATTATAGGAAAAAAATCATTATCCCTGTTTTAGTTATTTTTTTAACAATTCCTGTTATTGATTTATATTCAAGAGCTTATTCAGCTTTGTCAGAAAAAGCATTTGTCAGAGTTATTAATGATACCGAAGGATTAAGAATTGAAAAAATCAGGTCTGCTAATTTTGAAATTTTTTATTTTGATGAAAAAGACTTTATAATTTCGTATTATCCTGTTTATATTTACGATTGGACATCTCAAATTTCAGGAAGGTGGTATAATTATGAGATTAGTAATGTAACAATTGATATAGTAAATAACGACACTACAATAACTTATGATTTTCCTAATCTATCAAAGGGTGAATGTGTTACTATAAAATTAAGTGAAATAATAAATTAAGAAATTATCACGGAGTAAATAAAATATAAAAAATGCTTGAACTTTTAAAAGTAAAAAATTACGCACTAATAGACCAGTTAGAGATAAAATTTAACAAAGGTTTTACTATAATTACTGGCGAAACGGGTGCAGGGAAATCTATTTTATTTGGGGCTTTGGGAATTTTGCTTGGGCAAAGGGCAGATTATTCTGTTATCCGAGATAAAACGAAGAAATGTATTGTAGAAGCACAATTTTCTATCCGAAATTACAACCTTTCTAAGTTTTTTGAAATAAATGATTTAGATTATTTTGATGAGACAATTATTCGACGAGAAATTAGCCCAAAAGGACGAACACGTGCTTTTATCAACGACACGCCAGTTAATCTTAACGTAATAAAAGAAATAGGAAATTATTTGATAGATATTCATTCGCAACACGATACGTTGATGCTTAATGATACTGATTTTCAGTTAAATGTGATTGATGCTTATGCTCAGAATACTAAAATTCTAAATGATTATAAAATAAGTTTTAAGGAATATTTGAGTCTTAAAAAAGAGCTTAAAAATTTACAAGAAAAAGCTACAAAAGAAAAAGCTGATTTTGATTATTACCAATTTCAATTTAATCAAATAGATGAAGCTAAATTAATTGAAAATGAACAGTTTGAGCTTGAAAATAAACAAAAAACATTAAGTCATGCCGAAGAAATAAAAACTAATTTATCTAAAATAAGCAACAATTTGTCGGAAGACGAAAATTCAATACTTTTGTTGCTCAAAAACAGTGTTGATGTTGCCGAAGAGACTGTTCCAATTTTTACGGGAGCAAAAGAAATTTACGAAAGATTAAATAGTGTCTATATTGAACTCCAAGATCTTAGTGGAGAAGTGGAAGTAAATGCGGAAGATATTGAACACAATCCAGAACAATTAGAATTTGTAAATCAGCGATTGGACACAATATATGGTCTGCAACAAAAATACAATTTCTCTACAATAAAGGAATTATTGGATTTAAAACAGGAGTTGGAAAATAATTTAGATAAAATTTCTAATTTTGATAACCAAATTTCTGAAAAAAAATTACTTTTGCAAACTCAAAAACAAGAGTTAAATAAAATTGCAGAAAAATTATCAGACAAAAGAGCAAAAATATTCGCCAAAACAGAAAAAGAGATAATAAATCTTCTTTCGCAACTTGGAATGCCAAAAGCATCTTTTATTGTTAATAACAACCGACTTACAGATTTTTCAAAATCGGGAATTGATAATATTAGATTTTTATTTTCTGCAAATAATAAAATAGAGGCAAAAGAAATTTCTAAAGTAGCTTCGGGTGGCGAATTATCTCGTTTAATGTTGAGTCTCAAATATTTAATATCGCAATCTAAAACTTTGCCAACAATTATTTTTGATGAAATTGATACAGGAGTTTCTGGAGAGATTGCCAGCAAAGTGGGGAGTATAATGAAACAAATGTCGGGAAACTTGCAAGTTATTGATATTACGCATCTTCCACAAGTAGCAGCACAGGCAGATTTTCATTATCTTATTTATAAAGAAGAGAGCGAAAGTTCTACAAACTCAAATATCAGAGAATTATCTGAAAAAGAACGAATTACTGAAATAGCAAAAATGCTTAGTGGAAAAGACATTACAGAAGCTGCCATTGAAAATGCAAAACAACTACTTGATAATTTTTAGTGTTTTTTTGTAATGTGCTTGTTCCCAGAAGTATAGATAATAATTAATAATACTTTTATATTAATGAAAACAACTAAAATATATATTGTTATATTTATTATATTCTTTGTAGTAAATAATTTATACTCCCAAACAAAAACAGATAAGTTTTTTAATAAAGGCGTAAAAAACTACGAAAAAGAAAAATATACAAAGGCAATAAAGGCATTTGATAAAGCAATTTTATTCTCACCAGAAGAAGGCAAATTATATTGCGAAAGAGGGAGAGCATTTGCAGAGATAGGAGACACGATTAGTGCAATAAATGATTTTGACAAATCAATAGAACTAGATGACAGTTATGATAATGGAAATGCCTATTTTTGCAAAGCCGAAATACAGTTTCATTTCAATAATGAATACGATTCGGCTTTGTATTATTACGAAAAAGCCATGTTATTTGAAAATTCAAGAGCTTATAACAATTCAGGATCAATAGTTAATGAACAAGGAGATAAAGAAAAAGCAATTTTATATTTTTCAAAAGCAATAGAAATTAATCCTTTTTATACCACTGCTTATTATAATAGAGGTGCTGTGTTAGAAAAACAAAATAAATACATAGAAGCTATTACCGATTTGTAACTACACAGGACAATGATTTGACCTAGCAATTAAGTTAAGAATTTCTT
>JAOZQN010000356.1 GCA_029932195.1 Bacteroidales bacterium
TACAAAAACTGGGGGAACTTTTTTTGATGAAATATCAAATTATTAACACCTTATGCAGAAGGTATTGTTAATGATGAATTAGAAAAATACGAAGAAAAATTAAAAGAAATAAAATGGATTTAGCACCTATTTTGTATGTAAATTGTATGTAAGTAGAAAAAATAAAAAGCCCCTACACATCTGTAAGGGCTTGATTTTGAGAGTGAGCCTTGGCAGATTCGAACTGCCGACCTCTTGCCTGTCAAGCAAGCGCTCTAAACCAACTGAGCTAAAGGCTCTCATATTTGAGACCGTAAAGTTGTAACTTTTTATTTTTATCTATACAAAAATATTCCTGTTTATATTTTAGTCTAAGTTATTCACAAAAATAATATTTTTCCAAAATATCATCAATTTTTTGAGGTGATTGCCAATTACTTAAATAAAAATACAATCCCCTAAAAAACAAAGAACCCTGACTACATCTAATAGACAGGGTTCAGGTTGGTGATTCAGCCAGGGCTCGAACCTGGGACCTATTGCTTAGAAGGCAATTGCTCTAATCCAACTGAGCTACTGAACCATTTATTTTTTTGAGATTGCAAAGATAAATATTTATTTTTTTATATGCAAAAAAAATGACTTTTTTTATCAAAAAAAATAACAAAAAATAGTCTAAAAAGCTATAAAAGAGATGTTTTTATTCGCTTTATTTTAAGTTTTTAATTAATTTTTGCTTTGTCATTTTGATAAAATAGATTATAAATTAAAAAAATTGTGCTAAAATCTTAAATTATTACCGAAAAATTTACATATTTGTAATTTAATACCAAAATATACTCAATTAGAGGGCTTATTGTGTAGGATACTCCTAAAAACTCAAATATCAAGGCTTTCAAAATATTTAAGATTTGAGTTTACTGTTGTAAATGAGGATTTTAAATATTTTGAGTAACGCAGAGATTTGGTTTTTTTAGGAGTGTCTGTAATCAACTCAGCCTTTAATAAATACATTTTTTTCATGAATCCTATAAAAGCAATTATTCAAAATAGACAACTTTCCTATAATCAGAAAATTATAAAACTTGCCCAACAGGCAGAAAACACACTAAGCGAAATAAATAGCGACGAAGAAATAAAAAAACTCCAAAAACAAAAAGTAATTTGCGACCTTTTTGAAGGCAATGCTCCATACAGACCAAGATATGTGCTACCTGATTATGAGAAGTTTATGAAACAAGGAAGTAAATTTTTAAACCTTGAGCCACCAAAAACATTACTTGAAGCAGTTAATGCATTACTAATAATGTATAAAAATGTTCCTTCAATAACTACTTTCCCTGTTTTTTTAGGTAATATTGATGCACTTTTAGAGCCATTCATTACAAATACAAGCTTTGATTATGAGATAATTAAAATGTTCCTCACAAATATTGACAGAACTTTGGTAGATTCTTTTGTCCACGCAAACATTGGGCCTAAGGCTACAAAAGCAGGTAGTTTAATCCTTAAAGCTGAAAAAGAACTACAAAATGTTGTGCCTAATTTGAGTTTAAAATACAATCACAAAACTTCTGATGAATTTGCAAAAGAAGCTATTGCCACAAGTCTTTCGTCTGCAAAACCATATTTTGTGAATCACGATATGTTTGTGAATGATTTTGGCGAAAACTACGGAATAGCAAGCTGTTACAATGGCTTACCTGTGGGAGGGGGAAGTTATACTTTGGTTAGAATGAATTTAAAAAATCTTACTTTTGAAGCAAAAAACTCCAAAGAATTTTCAGAAAAACAACTTCCGTTTGCTGTTAAAACAATGAGTAGATTAATGGATAATAGAATTGAATTTTTAACAGAAAAAAGTGGATTTTTTGAAAGTAGCTTTCTTGTTAAAGAAGGTCTTATTTATAAAGATAGATTTACGGCAATGTTTGGTATCCATGGACTTGCAGAGTGTGTGAACAAACTTATGATTAAGGATAACAAAAAAGGTAGATTTGGACATAATGACATTGCAAACGAACTTGGCGAAAAGATTTTAAAGCAACTTGAAAAAGAAGTAAATAATCATATAAATAGCAAATGCTTAGTAAGTAACAAAAATTTCTTGCTTCACGCACAATGTGGTATTGGCGATGATGTAAATACAAGTCCTGGTTGCAGAATTCCAGCTGGCGACGAGCCAGAAACAATGGAACAAATCCTGCAAGCATCTCTATATCACAAATATTTCCCGACAGGAATAAGCGATGTTTTTACGTTTGATAGCACCGCAAAAAATAATCCTGATTTTGTTTTAGATATAATAAAAGGTGCGATGAATTCGGGAATTAGAGTTTTTGCATTTTACACCAAAGACAGCGATTTGATTAGAGTAACTGGTTATTTGGCAAAAAAATCGGAGATGAAAAAGTTTAAAAATGGAGAACAGAACTTACAAAATACAGTAGAACTTGCCCAACCTGCTGCCAATAGTTTAAATATTAATTACAGAAAAAAAATTGCAACAATTGGTTAAAGGCATTATAAATAAAATAATAAGATTTAGTGCAGTTGATGGTCCGGGAAATCGCACTGTAATTTTTATGCAAAATTGCAATTTTAATTGTTCCTATTGTCATAACCCTGAAACAATTAACAGTTGCACATCTTGTGGAATTTGCATAAGTAGCTGTAACTCCAACGCCCTCAAACTTGTTAATAATAAAATGTATTTTGATGCAAACTTATGCACTTCTTGTGATAATTGCACAAATATTTGTCCTACATATTCTTCCCCTAAAACACAAGAATATACAGTTGATGAGTTATTCAAAATAATTTTAAAAGCAAAACCATTTATTTCTGGAATAACAATTTCGGGTGGAGAATGCACTGTTCAATACAACTTTTTGAAAGAAATTTTAATTAGAGCAAAAAAGGAAAATATTAGTGCTTTTATAGACACAAACGGACATTTAGAACCCGACAAAATGAAGAAATTAAGCAAATATTTTGACAAAGCAATGTTTGATATAAAATCATTTGAGGAAAAAGAACATTTCAAATTAACTGGCATAACAAACAATTATGTATTGCAAAATGCTGATTTTTTGCTAAAAAGCGATAAGATTTATGAAATTAGAACAGTAATTGTTTCTAATTTTTTAAATAATAAAAATAATGTTGAAAAAATAAGCAAATTAATTTCAAATAGCCAATCAACTGCAAATTATAAGTTAATCAAGTTTAAAAATCATAGTGTAAAATCTAAATATAAACTCACCGAACCCAGCGACGAAACAATATTAGAGTTAAAAACGATAGCAGAAAATAATAATTGCAATTGTATTATTGTTTAAAGGCACATTAAAAATATTGTCAAAAATAAGAGGTGCTACTATTTTTTTTCATCAAAAAAATCATCTTTAAAATTTACAAGATATAACTTTTTGCTTGCTCTTGTTAAAGCAGTGTATAACCATCTAAAATACTCTGTATCAACTCTGTCTTCGGTAATATATCCTTGATCTATATAAACAGTGTCCCACTGACCGCCTTGCGATTTGTGGCAAGTAACGGCATAAGCAAATTTGACTTGCATGGCATTAAAATACTCATTTTCACGCACTTTATCGTAGCGTTTTTTCTTGGATTTTATATTGGGATAATCTTCTAAAACACTAAAAAATAGCTTTCTATTTTCATCGTAAGGCAAAGAAGCTGTGTTTATGTCCAAAGTATCAAGGAGTATTTTTACGTCAATTTCTATATTGTTGTAGTCTGGAAAACTGAGAGTTACATCAGCAAATTTGTAATCATACATTTCCTCTCGCTTTTTTATTCTCACTATTTCGGCAACGTCGCCGTTTGCAATAAAATCTATCTCTTCTACTTCTTCTGCCCAGAAATAATTATTTTTCACAATCATAAGCAGGTCGCCAACGGCAATTTCCTCTTCTCTCCACAAAATACTTGCTCTAATTCCTTGATTATAACGATTTGCACGTTTATTTGAGCGTGTAACAATCAGAGTTTGCTCGTTTCCATTTTTAGCATAAGAGTCTGATATAGATTCTATTAAATCTGCTCCTGTTACTCTTTCAATATCATCAAAATCTTCTATTTCTATTTTAGGATAAGTTCCTCCCGAAAACTGATCCTTAACCAATCCTCTTATATTTGTTGCGTTAAACAAAATCCCAGAATTTTGCGATTGTCTAACAACTTCGGTGAGTTCCATTTCTGTAACTTGGTATCCGTGAGCCTCTAACTCGTTTTTATCCAAAGCTGGGCTTATGCTTATTCCTACTGGCGGAAGTTGTGCGGTGTCGCCAACAAGAATTAACCGACAATTTTCGCCACCATATACGTATTCCAGAAGGTCGTCAAGTAGCCTGCCAGAGCCAAAAACAGAAGATTCAAAACTGCTATTTGAAATCATTGAGGCTTCGTCTATAATAAAAATGGTGTCTTTGTGCAGATTTTTATCTACAATAAATTTCCCAAAACCATCTATTGACGAAACTTGCCTGTATATTTTTTTATGAATTGTATAAGCACTATTTTTGGAATAGGACGAAAAAACTTTTGCGGCACGTCCCGTAGGAGCGAGCAAAAAACTTTTGTTTTTGAGCTTATGAAGTGATTGAACAAGGGCAGAAATAAGCGTAGTTTTTCCTGTTCCAGCATATCCTTTAAGGATAAAAATTCTATCCGATTCTTTTTTTATAACAAAATCCGATAGTTTTTTTATAGTCTCTTCTTGCTGAGAAGTAGGCTCAAATTTCAGATTTTCTTTAAATATTTTTATGAAAAAGTTTGATAACACGGTTTTTGTGAGTTTTTAGTTTTTAATGTTGAATTTTTAATTGGTTTTTACCAGATAAATTTAGTAATACAGTTCTTTTTAATCTATAATTTCGTAAGTATGTATAAATGTTGTATCTGGATCATATATATAAAAATGTTCTATCTTTACACTTCCAGTATTTGTGTTTTTTGGTGGTTTTAATCTAAATTCAAGTGCAGGAGAGGCAAAATCCATAGTAAAATGCCCACCATTTGTTGTATCACGGTAGTTTAATTTTTTTCCATTAATTGCAAATCTATGCCAATAAACACCAATAGCCGGATATATTTTTGCCGTAAATAAATCTCCTTTTTTAATAATACCAGGAGTTTTAGAAGTTACAATATCAAAACGATCTTCTCCACTATTGTCATAATGATTAACGACACAAGAAACGATTTTCATATCTAATAAAGAAATATTCGCTTTAAGATACGATAATTTTAGATTTTTGTTTCGACAACTTAGAGAGGCAAAATTTTTATAAATAAATTGATTCTCTGGCACTAATTCAATACATTCTTTATGCCGTCTTCGGTAGAGAATAAAAATACTTGTAGTGTCAATATTTGTAAACCTATTAAGTAAAGCAGAATAAAACAAGCTATCTAAAGATTGTGTAGTTTTTTTTGCACTATCAATATCTTGATAAATTTTTTTGTAATTTCTACTAAATTGAGAATAATCTTTTTTTGCATCAATATAGACAAAATTGAAATGTTGACCATAGGCAATATCTGTTTGTAAAGTTGTAGAATTTTTGTTAATAATATTATTACTCGAAGTTTCAAAACATTCAATTAGTTGCTCTTCCCTATTCATGAGTGTTTTTTCATTTCCACATGAAAATAAAAAAACTGCAAATATTATTATTGCTAAATATTTTTTCATAATAAATTTATTCTGTTACAAAATATTCAATAAAAAAAGGCATTTTTACTGTCTGATTAAAAGTTTCCTGTTCAAACCAACCATAAACTTTTTGTGAATCTAAATTTGTTACAATTTTCTTGTAAATTGCTCTTCCATCTACAATAGGCAGGGTATCAAAACCCTGTGAAGTTTCAATTATTGCCCTGTATTGTAAGTTTGTGTCAATATAGGTTTTAAAAATCGTTGCAATATACTCTTCATTTCTTTTTACTGGACTATTATCAGCTATTTCATAAACAACTTTTTGAGGATAATACTCAAACCTATGAAATTTTGCATAAAGTAAATATTTTAAGAATAAGTAATGAGCATTATATATCTTGTTTTGAACAATTGTTATATCAAAATAATTAAATTCTAAATGGTTAAAATTGTCTCTACTTAGCAAATTATTAAATTCTTCAATTATAGTATCATTTTTTGTTACAGGTTCTACAAGAGCAATAATATCTTTACGATAATTTTCAATTTTGTTCAAAAAAACAGTTTTTTTCACTTTAGATTTTAAATACAGCTCTCTATTTTCATTATTATAAGCACTTCCACTCATCTTATTGAGATTTATATTGTATTTTTCATTTATTAAAAACCGTTTTATTTCATTATAAGCATTAAAAAAAGAGTCTAAGTTTCTATAATTATCAATAATTGTCTTAGCTATTTCTGTTTCTTTGTAATCCTCAGCTTGAGAAGATAAATATCTAAAATGTGATTTAGAGTAGTAA
>JAOZQN010000357.1 GCA_029932195.1 Bacteroidales bacterium
CCGTTTTTGTAATATATTCACAACCAGCTAATTACAACTCCGAAACTTCAGTTATCAAGTTTTTAAAGTTATCAAGTTTTTAAGTTTTTAAAGTTATCAAGTTTAAATTTTGTGAAGAATAAATGTAAGATTTTACTCTCAACTTGATAACTTGATAACTTTCAACTCAATAACTTGACAACTCGATAACTATCTAAGTGCTGAATTCTTTTTTTTCCTCTGCGTCAAAGATTGATTCTTTTTTGCTTATTGCTTCATTTTTAGGCATTCTAAAAGTTCTATAAAGTATAACAATAAAAAGCATCACAAATATTAGGAGTCCAACTACATAATATGTTTGAATTCCTTCTACGGTTTCTAATACGCTACTAACTATTTTCATATTTTTTAAGTTTTTGAAATGCAATGGAAAAACAATAGAAGCAGTGGAAATACAATGGAAACAGTGGAAATGCAATGGAAAAACAATAGAAACAAGGAAAGACAATTGAAACTTAATAAATAACGATTTTCAACCGTATTTCAATTGTTTTTCCATCGTATTTCCATTGTATTTCAATCGTTTTTCAATCGTTTTTCAATCGTTTTTCAATCGTTTTTCCATTGTATTTCCATTGTATTCTTTATTTTAATACATCAAGAATATAAACTGTAAGTTGTCTTATTTGTTCTTCGGATAACTCGTCGCTAAATCCTGGCATTCCTTTGCTTGTTCCTTCGCTTGTTGCTTTTGCAACATCGGCAGGAGAATCTCCATAAAGCCATTCATCATCAACAAGACTTGGGAAAATTGCAACACCTTCACCATTTGCTCCATGACAAGAAGCACAATTATTTTTGTAAATAGTTGCCCCTTCGTCTATTTCTATAACTTCGTCTAAATCTTTATGTTCTTCAGTGTGTTCTTTGGTTATTGCTCCTCCCGAAATATCACGTCCTAGTTTGTGCATGTATGCAATCATTGCTACCATTTGTGATTTTGGATTAACATCATTTATTCCTGATGCTTTTAAGTCTGCAACAATTCCTTCTGCTTGTTTCATGTAGTCATCTATGGCTTTTGTATCGTAGCCAGCAGGATAAGGAACTCCCAAAAATTGCATTACTCTAATTTTTTTAGGTAAGTATTTAAGATTAACCTCTTTTTTTGCAAACCAAGGATATGCAGGCATAATTGTTTGCTCGTTCATTGTTCTCGGACTCATAAAGTGATTATAGTGCCAGGCTACACTTTTGTAGAATGGTCCTCCTACAACTCCGGTTCTTGCTAAGTCTGGTCCTGTTCTACGTGAACCCCATTGGAATGGGTGGTCGTAAACAAATTCGCCAATTTTAGAATATTCTCCATAACGTTCTGTTTCCCAGCGGAATGGACGAACCATTTGTGAATGACAATTATAACAACCATTGGCAATATAAACGTCTCTACCTTCTAATTCGAGTGGTGAATATGGTGTAACTGCTTCTATTGTAGGTATGTTTGTTTTCACAAATACCATTGGTATAATTTCTACTGCTCCACCAATTATGAGTGCAATTGTTGCGGCAATAATAAATTTAGATGGTTTTCTTTCTATCCAACGATGAATAGTTTCGCCAGTAGCAGTTCTTGTTTTTGTGTTGTCAAATGCAGGTGCTTGTGCTTCTTCGTTTGCAATAAACGAACCTGATTTTGTTGTTTTGATAATGTTAAATACCATTAATAAAAATCCGAGAAGAAATAATAATCCACCTAATGCTCTAAACATATACATTGGAACTATTTGAGTAACAGTTTCAAGGAAGTTAGGATATGCTAAAAATCCGTCTGCAGTAAATTCTCTCCACATTAGCCATTGCGTTATTGCTGCCCAATATAATGGAACTGCATAAATAAGCATACCAAGTGTGGAAAGCCAAAAATGTGTGTTTGCTAATTTTTCGGAGAATAATTTTGTTTTAAATAATTTTGGAACAAGCCAATAAAGCATACCAAACGCAAGTCCACCATTCCAGCCCATTCCGGCTATATGTGTGTGTGCTACTGTCCAATCGGTAAAGTGGCTAATTGAGTTTACTGTTTTTAACGACATCATTGGACCTTCAAAAGTTGCCATACCGTAGGCTGTAACAGCAACTACCATAAATTTAAGTGCGGCACTATCTCTTACTTTGTCCCACGCTCCTCTGAGTGTGAGTAGTCCGTTTATCATACCTCCCCAAGACGGTGCAATAAGCATTATTGAAAATGTAACTCCAAGTGCTTGTGCCCATTCTGGAAGTGAATTGTATAATAAATGATGTGGTCCTGCCCACATGTATAGGAAAATTAATGCCCAGAAATGTATAATTGAAAGTTTGTAAGAATAAATTGGTCTGTTAGCGGCTTTAGGAAGGTAATAATACATTAGCCCAAGAAATGGTGTTGTGAGAAAAAATGCAACGGCATTGTGTCCATACCACCATTGAACAACAGCGTCTTGTGCTCCTGCAAACACAGGATAACTTTTCATAAAATGAACAGGAATTTCAAAAGAATTTACAATATGTAGAACTGCAACTCCAATAAAAGTGGCAAGATACCACCAAATTGCGGCGTAAATATGTTTTTCTCTTCTTTTGATAATTGTTCCTATCATGTTTATTCCGAAAGCAACCCAAACGACTGCAATCATAATATCAATAGGCCATTCAAGTTCGGCATATTCTTTACCTGTGGTAAAACCGAGCAAAAATGTAACGGCTGCCGAAACAATTATTAATTGCCAACCCCAAAAATTTATTGCACTCAAAACATTGCTGAACATTCTGGTTTTAAGTAATTTTTGAAGAGAATAATAAACTCCCGTAAAAATTGCATTTCCTACAAAAGCAAAAATAATTGCGTTTGTGTGTAGCGGACGAACTCGCCCATAGGTAATGTATTCCAGATTAAAGTTAAAAACAGGAAAGGCTAATTGCAAAGCTGCGAGAAGCCCAACAATTATGCCAACAACTCCCCAAATAATGGTTGCCCACATAAATAGCTTGACAATTTTATTGTCGTAATAAAATTTTTCTAACTGCATAAAATTAATTTTTAGGGTTAATAATTATAAATTATATCAGTCTGTAAATAATCTATTGATAAGCCCACCCCAACCCTCCCAAAGGGAGGGAGTTCTTTTTTTCGTTTTACCTTTCCCAAAGGGAAAGCAAAGCTCCCTCCCTTTGGGAGGGTTGGGGTGGGCTTATGGATTATCAATGGATTATTTACAGAGTGAATTATATTATTGCTAAATTGTTAGTTTGATGATTACAAATATAAGATTTAAGATTATTATCACAAAATAATAAACCATTTATTTTTTTAATTATTATTCAACTTTGTCTTCGTTATTTTGAATTTCGTCGTCGTCAAATAATATTCTAACGGAGTGTGAATAGTCATCTTCCATTTGCCCCGATTTAACTGCCCATATAAAGATTCCTAAGAAAATTAATGCGGCAAATAAACTTACTCCTATCAATAAATAAAATATGCTCATGGCTTTTAAAGTATATATATATATAAATATTTTTTTATCTCTAATTTTAAGGATACAAAGTTATAAAATAATTATTTTATATCAAAAAAAATACTTAATAAATATTAAAAAAGTTTATTTATATCTAAAAAAAATACTTGAAAATATCAATTTACAAATTAATTTGTAATAATCAAAACATTTTTTTTATTTATTTGTATATATAAACAGACTTTAAAATATATTTTTGTATATTTGCCCCTTTAATAATATTTTTACTCAAGATAATGAAACTACATAATCTCACTTTATTTGTTATTTTATTTTTTATAAGTATTTCTGTATCTGCACAATATACACCAGAAATTGATAGCTTAATAAAAGTAGCCGAAACACAAAAAAAAGATACTTTAAAAATAAACAACTTAAATACAATTAGTTGGAAATTAAAGACTAAGGATTTTAAGAAGGCTGTTTATTATGCAAATAAGGCTCTTAATTTATCTATAGAATTAGAGTATAAAAAAGGAGAGGCAGCTGCTCAAAAGAATTTGGGAGGAATTCATTATCTGAATAGTAAATATGCAGATGCTTACCAATATTATACTGCAAGCCTTGTTATTTTTAAAGAAATTGGCGACAAAGAAGGAACAGCTAAAGTCATTAGAAATTTGGGAAGTATTTTTCATCAACAAGGAGAATATGATAAGGCTCTGGATTATTTTTATCAAAGTCTTGAAATTCGTATAGAATTAGACGATAAAAAAGGAATAGCAAAACTTTATAACGGAATAGGACTTGTTTATTCTGTACAAGGTGAAGAGAACTACAGCGAAGCTTTGGAATATTATCATAAAGCATTAGAAATATCTGAAGAATTAGGCGATAAAAAAGGAGTTGCTTCTTCATACAATAGGATTTCAGATATTTATACAAAATACAAAAAGCCAAAATATGAAGAAGCATTAAAGTTTTCGCTAAAAGTATTAGAACTTGGCAAAGAAATTAATGATGATAGAATATTAGCACAGGCAAATCAATCAATTGGACAGATTTATTCAAACCAGAAAGAATATGACAAAGTATTAGAATATTATCTTAATAGTATGAAATTATGGGAACAACAAGGAAGTTATTATGGTGTTTCTTCAACCTATAATTCTATTACAGATTATTATTTTAATATTAATAATTTTTCTGAGGCTGAAAATTACGCATTAAAAGCGTTGGAAATTGCAAAAGAAATAAATTCGCTTCCGCTTGAAAGAAATGCTTGTAGCGCCTTGGCAAATATATATACTAAACAAAAAAAATTACAAAAAGCTCTTGATTATACCAAGAGATTTTATCAACTAAAAGATAGTTTGCAAAATGAAGATATGGCTAATGCTATAACAAAACTTTCTGTTAAGAATGAATTTAGCTCACAAATAAAAGAACAAAAATTAGAACAAGAAAAAAGAGAAATAGAGCATAAAGCAAAAGAAAAAAGAGCAAGAATATTAATGTTTGTTTTTCTTGCAGGACTTATTTTTATGGTTGTTTTTGCTTTGTATATTTTCAAAAATCTAAAACAAAAACAAAAAGCAAATAAATTACTTGAGGATAAAAATGCAGAAATAAACGCTCAAAAAGATGAGATACAACAACAACACGATGTAGTTCTGCATCAGAAAGAAGAGATACTTGCAAGTATTTCTTATGCCGAAAAAATACAAAAAGCAGTTTTACCTTCAACAGAGTATGCCAACGAGATTTTTAACGAATATTTTATTCTATTTAAACCCCGTGATATTGTTAGTGGAGACTTTTATTGGATAAAACAAATACGGAATTTTACTGCCGTAGTAGCTGCTGATTGCACAGGACACGGTGTTCCTGGAGCATTTATGAGTATGCTCGGAGGCTCGTTCCTAAACGCACTTGTTACAAACAAAAGCCTCGATAGCACTGCTAATATATTGAATAAATTAAGACAAAATATAAAAAAAGCTCTTCACCAAACAGGAGATATGGGAGAACAGAAAGATGGTATGGATTTAGCATTGTATATTATTAATAATGAGAAGAATACATTGCAATTTTCGGGTGCTTATAATCCACTTGTTATTGTTAGAAATAAAAAATTAGAAAACGTAAAACAAGAAATATTAGAAGACAAGAAATTTAAAATTTTAAATAATAATGATTATCCCAACCAAACTCTTATTGAACTAAAAGCAGACCGTCAACCAATTGGTATTTATATTAGAGAAAAAGATTTTACAAATACTACCTTTCAATTAGAAAAAGGAGACAAATTATATACTTACTCCGACGGTTTTGTTGACCAATTTGGAGGAAAAAAAGGACGAAAATTTCAATCAAAAACTTTCAAACATTTGTTATTATCAATTTATGAAAATTCAATGAAGAGACAAAAAGAAATATTAGAAAACACTTTTAAAAATTGGATTTCTCACCTCAAAGAAAATGGAAAACCTCACGAACAAATTGACGACATTATTGTTATAGGAATAGAAATTGAATAAATGGACTGCTTATTAGTCTGGCTAACAAAAGAATGACAAAAAGTGTGGATGTTTATCGTAAATGTTTACGCTTTTTTATTTTATATCGAAACAAAACAAGTTAAAACCCGCAAGCGTCTGCAAGACCTGTCGGCGTTTGAGAATATTTTTAGGAGTGCCATTTATAAAATATTTAGAACTATTTATGAATAAAAACACCCCTTTCGTCAATTAGATTAAAAAAAATAACCTTATATAACTATATTTTATTAAATTTGGCTTTTTATATAACAGTCATTTCTGTTCTTTATATTTTAGACTTTGGACATAAATAATTTTGAATTAACAATTAAAAAATATAAATTTGAAAAAAATATGATAAAATACTAAGGCAAATTAAAATAAATAACTAAAGTTTTTGCCTTCATTTTATATTGATTATCAATAATTTATAAA
>JAOZQN010000358.1:0-3365 GCA_029932195.1 Bacteroidales bacterium
AATTTGTATCCAACGCCGAGTTTGGCAAAAAGATGCTTGTCGGAGGGGACTCAATAATTAACTTTTTGTAAAAATTGCACGAATCATTGAACTAACTAAGTAGTCATGCTTCAGTTTTTCCATATTTTAAATTTTATAATATGTTTATTTTCAGTAAATTACTTTGTACTTTAAAACTTTTAACTTACTTACTTATTCATTATTTTTCCTAAATACTTTTACAGATATTAATGCCAAAATAACTATTACTATTCCAAAAGCTATCCAAAGAAAAAATGGTTTTATGAAAATAGAGCCACCAGTTTTATTCTTGTCATCAATTAATTTTGTAATTTCAGACACATTTAGAGTTGGTTTGTTCGCTGGAATTTTATTTCTGAAAAATTTCATATCGTAAATTGGAGCTGGCACGTTTTTATTTCCAAAATTGATATAATATCGTTTTCCTTTTTCTAAAAAAACAGTTAGATATTCATTTTCTTGATATGCCTTAACATTTGAAAATGTGAGATTTATATCATCATTATTTTCCACAACTAAAAAAAGTTCTTTTGCTGTATATTTTGAGAGCGTAAGTTCGTTTGTGCTATCGGAACAAAGATAAAAATCTTGTTGTTTGGAATCGTGATAATCTATTCGTATTTTTTTTCCCGTAGCAGTATCATTTTTAGTTAGTTCGGCTTTACGCAAATAATGTTTTGGGTTGGATATTTCAAAAACAATTTTATCAATATATTGCATTTCAGTAAAATTTATTTTCAAAAGCGTTTTTGTTTCTTCTGTTGTATCATTCTGAAAAAAAGAAGGTTGCATTACTTCTGTATATTCTTTTTCCTTGTCAATTGTTTTGTAACTAATTACTTTTTCAAGATTAATAACTTCTTTATTATAATCAAAAATAAGTAATTTATAATATTCGTAATCGGTTTTTGGCATGTCTAAAATACGAATTTCGGCAGTTGCCGAGTCGCTAAACTCCGATTGATAACGAGTATTATTTTTCAAAATATGCCAATTTTTGAGATCGTCACTACCGCTAAGGTGTAACCATTTTTCAGCATCTGTTTGTTTTATAACCAATACAAAATTCTCAAATTCAAGTTTTTGCGAATTATGAATAAGAGCCATTGTATATTTTTTGGCAATTTTATGCTCGTTTTGCATAATTTTTAGTTCGGTGCTTTCTGCGGTTTTAAATTCGTCTTCTTCCGATTGCCTGATATATGGAACTTCATTATCTTGTTGTTCAAAAATTCTAATATCAGAGAATTTTTTATTCAATTTTGCTGTAATTTCTGGTCGCAAAAAGATGTTGTAATATCCGCTTGAATCTACTTTTGGAATTTCTACTTTCCACCTAAAATCTTGGGCAAAAATAAGTTGTATTGTAAAAACGAGTATTAAGCTAAGTAATATTTTATATTTCATTTTGTTAAAATTTAATTTCTTTCTCAATAATATAATCATTTCTATCCGAAGAGCTACGGGAAACTATTTCGGAAACAAAACCTGTTAAAAATAACTGAGTTCCAAATAATAAGCTCAATAGTCCGAAGTAAAAAAGAGGTCTGTCTGTCATGTTGTAAAGCTGAAAAAATATTTTTGAAATTGAAAAATATACTAAAATTCCAAACCCAACAAAAAAGCTAAGTGAGCCAAGTAGTCCGAAAAAGTGCATTGGTTTTTTTGCAAACTTGGTCATAAAAGTAACTGATATAAGGTCAAGAAATCCGTTTACGAATCGGCTCATTCCGTATTTTGTTATTCCGTATTTTCTTTTTTGATGAATTACAATTTTTTCACCAATTTTTTTGAAACCAGCATTTTTTGCCAAAATAGGAATATATCGGTGCATATCTCCGTATATTTCAATGCTTTTTACCACCGAACTTCTATATGATTTTAATCCACAATTGAAATCGTGCAATTTTATTCCAGACATAACTCTTGCGGCAAAGTTAAAAAGTTTACTTGGCAAATTTTTTGACAATATTGGATCATAACGCTTTTTCTTCCAGCCAGATATAACATCAAAACCTTTATTTTTTATCAGATCAAAAAGTTCTGGAATTTCGTCGGGACTGTCTTGTAAATCTGCGTCCATAGTTATAACAACATCGCCCTTTGCAACAGTAAATCCACTTTGTAAACCTGCGGCTTTGCCATAATTTCGCCTAAATTTTACGGCAGAAATATTATATTTTTCAGACGAAAGTTGTTCTATTATTTGCCAAGAGTTATCGTTGCTACCGTCATCAATAAAAACTATTTCGTAGCTTATATTATTGTCTGTTACAACTTTATGTATCCACTCGGTAAGTTCCCGTAGCGATTCGTCTTCGTTGTATAAAGGTATTACTATTGATAAATCCATTTAGTTTTTTAGTTGTCGTGTTGTTAGTTTTCTAGTTTTCGTGTTGTTAGTTTTTTAGTTATCGTGTTGTTAGTTTTCGTGTTGTTAGTTTTTTAGTTGTTGTGCAATTAGTTTTTTTTATTTGAGTTATTGTGTTATCGTGTCTTTTGTCGCTTTGCGAACTCACAACACGATAACTTACAACACGATAACTCACAACACGATAACTCTATTTCTTTCTCATAAAAAAAGACACAAATATTGAATAAAGAAAAGCTATAAATGTGTTTCCGAGAATAGTTGCAATAATTATTACAGGAAAAATTAATTTCTTAGTCATTTTCATCAAAGTATCTTGTTCGGCTTGCGAAATGCTTTGAGTTAAAAGTTGCTCTTCTGCAATTTTATACATTTCGTTAAAAGTTTCGGGTGAAATAAATTTAAAAAAAGCTACAACATACAGTGTTATTGCCAAAGACGCAAAAAAACCTGAAGCTGTGCCAAAAAATAAAGACTCTTTATATGTAATTAAGCCCTCTAATTCTCGTTCTCGGTAAAATTTTATTGCAAAAAAAACTCCCATTGCAATAATTAAATAATCTATTTTTCCAAAATAATTAGACTGGTCTTGAGGCTCGTATATATTTATTCCCGAAAGATACAAGACAACATAATATATTATCACAATTGAACCAATTATGAAACCCGAAGTCATTGCATTTTTTAAAAAATTGTTATTCATGTTTTTTTATTTTAAAAATACAAAAGTAAAAAGTTTTTTGATAAAATAATATTATCTTTGCAAAAAATAGTTATTGTGTTTTTGAGTTGTCGTGTTTTTGAGTTATCGTGTTGCGAGTTATCGTGTTGAGAGTTACGCAAAGCGTAAAAGAAACAATACAAAAACTAACAACTCAAAAACTAACAATTCAAAAATACGATAACTCAAAAACGAACAACTCAAAAACACGATAACTCAAAAACTAACAACTTAAAAACACGATAACTCAAA
>JAOZQN010000358.1:3465-6444 GCA_029932195.1 Bacteroidales bacterium
TTAAAAACACGATAACTCAAAAACTAACAATTCAAAAACACGATAACTCAAAAACACGATAACTCAAAAACACGATAACTCAAAAACTAACAACTTAAAAACACGATAACTCAAAAACTAACAATTCAAAAACACGATAACTCAAAAACCAACAACTCAAAAACACGATAACTCAAAAACACGATAACTCAAAACTCATGAAAAAGATTATTTCGACAAAAAATGCCCCAGCGGCGATAGGACCTTACAGTCAAGCAGTAGAAGCAAATGGAACTTTGTATATTTCAGGACAAATTCCTATGAATCCAGCAACAGGCAAACTTGTAGAAGCAGATATAACTACTCAAACAGAGCAAGTTATGAAAAATATTGAAGCAATATTAACCGAAGCAGGATATAGTTTTAAAGATGTAATAAAATCTACATGTTTACTAAGCACAATGGAAAATTTTGGAGGTATGAACGATGTTTATTCAAAATATTATCCCGAAAATCCACCAGCAAGAGCAGCTTTTGCAGTTAAAGAACTCCCACTTAGCGTGCTTGTAGAGATAGAAACAATTGCTGTGAAATAGTTATTGGTTGTAGTTAAAAGTTATCAAGTTGAAAGTTATCAAGTTAAAAGTTGTAATTAGTAGATTCCTTTTTTAATTAACATCTTCTTTAAGATAGAAAAACTTTATATTTGATACCCTAAACTTGACAACTTGACAACTTGATAACTTGATAACTCGACAACTTTTAAACTAAATGAATTTTTTCAATAAAAATAAAGGAAACATTTTAAGGATAATAATATTTTTTATAGGAATATTTATTATTGTTTATATTTTGCCATCTGAACAGAAGTTTGGATACGAAATACAAAGAGGCAAGCCTTGGCAACACGAAAATTTAGTTGCTCCTTTTGATTTTGCGATTTATAAACTTTCGGAAGAGTTTAGTAATGAGAGAGATAGTATAAAAAAGAGAATTAAGCCGTATTTTGATTTTAATGCAGAAGTTCAGATTTCAGAAGTTAAAATATTAAAACAAAAATATGGAGAGCATTGGAAAATGTATTTAAGAATGGACTCAATAATGCGAGAGTCAGATTCTGAATATAAATACATAAAAAAAGAACCTGATAAAACAGAATTTAATGAGCATTTTAAAGAAATTATTAATAATATAAATATTGTATATAATCAAGGAATAATAGACCCAACAAGTATTATTGAGGAGTCTCAAAATCCAGATTTATTGATAATTATAAATAAAAACGATGAGCCAAGGGTTCATTCTTATAATTTTATTTTTACGGAAAAAACAGCTTATGAATTTGTTATTTCAGAGTTGGAGCAGAAAAAAGATGATAATATTATTAGCTTTTTTAGAGGAATGAATATTGCCTCTGTTTTTAAATCTAATTTATTGTATAATAGTGATTTTACAGAAAAAATAAAAAAAGAAGAGCTTTCCGAAATATCTCAAACACGAGGATTTATTAAAGCTGGCGAAAAAATAATATATAAAAATGAAGTTGTTGATATCGAGAAGTATAGAATATTAATATCTTTAAAAAAAGAATATGAAAAATCGGTAGGTTTGTCTGCAAATCACTCTCTGATTGTTGGTGGACATATTTTGTTGATAGTTATATTTCTCCTTACCGTTGTGTTATTTATTTATAATTATAAGCCCGAAATTTTACAATGCACACGACAAGTTATACTTATTTTATTATTGATAGTTTTATTTGTAGTATTTGCAAGTCTTACAGTTAAATACGATATAATAAATATTTATATTATCCCCTTTGCTCTTTTACCAATTGTGATAAAAGTTTTTTTCGACGAGCGTATAGCCCTTTTTGTTCACATAGTTACGGTATTTATTATTGGTTTTATTCTTCCAAACTCTTTTGAATTTATTTTATTACAATTTACCTCTGGTTTTGCTGCAATTTTTGCACTTTCTACTTTGAGCAGGAGGGGGCAAATATATATATCATCAGCAGGAGCAATACTGGCACTAAGTATTTTATATCTCGCAATTGCTTTAATTCAGGAAGGAGATTTTTCTAAAATAAAATGGATTTATTTTACCTATTTTGGAGCAAACAGCCTTCTATTATTGTTAGCGTATCCATTAATTTTTGCTTTTGAAAAAATATTTGGGTTTATTTCTGATGTAACGCTTTTGGAAATTTCAAACACTAATAGTCCTCTGTTACAGGAACTTGCACAGAAAGCACCAGGAACATTTCAACATTCAATTCAGGTAGCAAACTTGGCAGAAGCAGCAGCAAGTAAAATTTCTGCTAATTCACTGCTAGTTAGAGCAGGAGCTTTATATCATGATGTAGGAAAATCTTTTTCACCAATATTTTTTATAGAAAATCAAGTTTCGGGAATAAACCCTCACGATAGCATAGAGTTTGATAAAAGTGCCGAGATAATTATAAATCATGTAAAAAAAGGTGTGGAATTAGCCCAAAAATACAAATTGCCAAACCAAGTTATTGATTTTATCAGAACACATCATGGAACAACGAAAGTTCAGTACTTTTATAAGTCATACGTAACAAAATATCCCGAATCAAAAGTAGATATTTCCAAGTTTACATATCCAGGATCACCTCCATTCTCAAAAGAAATGGCAGTTTTGATGATGGCAGACTCCATTGAAGCGGCAGCACGAAGTATTAAAAGTATTGATAAAGAAAAAATAAATGCCCTTGTGGAAAATATTATTGATTATCAGATTAAAGAAAATCAGTTTATTGATACAGATATTACTTTTAGAGAAATTACTACAATAAAAAAAATATTTAAAAAGATGCTCATAAATATCTATCATGCAAGAATTGAATATCCAAAATAGAGTCTTCAGTTGTCGTGTTTTTTAGTTATCGTGTTGTGAGTTCGTAAAGCAACAAAAAACAGGCTACCCACGTAAAGTTGGACAATGAAATTCGTGTAAAGCGTGGACGCTTTA